>CAZGQB010000212.1:0-4274 GCA_964527055.1 uncultured Sulfuritalea sp. | reverse complement strand
TTGCGGATCGCCTTTTCCTCTTCGGCCATCATCAGGTAGAGGCCGTCCAGGGTTTTTTTCGTGACGTAGTTCTCCAGTTGCGCATCCTCCTCGCGCACCAGGCCGTAGCTGGCCGCCTTGCCGGCGAGCTGGTCGTACTTCTTGGCCACGTTGACCTTGGCCATGGCCGTCTTGACCATGGGCTTGAATTTTTCGGTCAGCGGGCCGGACGTGGTGCGGCGGAAATATTGCGTCGCCGAGTCTTCTCCGCCGCTCAGGATGGCCTTGGCATCTTCCACCGACATCTGCTTGATCGAATTCACCAGCAGGGCCTTGGCTTCCGGCACCGCCGCTTCCGCCGCACGGTTCATGGCGGTGATCAGTTCGTCGGCCTTCTTGCCCATGCCCAGCCCGCGCAATACACCCTCGACCTTCTGCACGCTTTCCGGCAGGGGAATTTTCACTTTCGGATTGCCCAGGAAGCCGTCCTTCTTGCCCAGCAGGTCCACCGCCTTGCCGGCACCTTGCGTCAGGGCCTCCTTGAGGCCGCCGTTGGCGTCCTTGCCGGATATGTCTGCGAGGCCCACGGCCTGGGCGGAGGTGGCCAGCAGCAGGCCGGCGAAGAAGGAGAGGGTCAAGCGCATGTCGGGATTCCTTTGGCGAATTTCGATGGACTGCAGCCGGTTTTGTTGCCGCCATTATTGCATTTGCCCTGCCTGTCGTCAGAAGCGAAATCAGCCTCCGGTACCGGCGGCCGATACCCCGCGTCGCAGGCGCTGCGCCTTTTCCGTTTCCGGTTTACCCTGTGCGCTGCCGGCCCCATGCTGAGCCCGCCTTTCACCATCGAGGAAAACAGCATGACACACGCCTTGCGCCACCTGCCCGCCACCCTCACCGCCCTGCTTGCGGCGGCGGCGCTGTTCCACGGCCCGATCCACCAGCCGGCCGGCTACCACGATTTCGCCGACCAGTCGCTGGTCTGGGGCGTGCCGCATTTCTGTGACGTGACGTCCAACCTCGGCTTCGCGCTGGCCGCGTTCTGGGGCTGGCTCAGGCTCGCGCCGGCGCGCGAGCATCCCGGCCTGCGCCACGGCTGGGCCGGCTACCGCCTGTTCCTGGCGGGGCTGTTCCTGACGGCGCTGGGCTCGTCCTGGTACCACCTTGCGCCGGACAATGCGCGCCTGGTCTGGGACCGTCTGCCGATCGCACTCGCCTGCGCCGGCCTGCTCGCCGGCGTGCTCGGGGAGGTGCGCCAGCGCGACAGCGCAAACATGGCGATCCTGCTGGCGCTGGCCGCCGTCATCAGCGTCGCCTGGTGGCGCTTCACCGATCTTGCCGGCGCCGGCGACCTGCGCCCCTACCTGCTGCTGCAGGGTCTGCCGATCCTGCTGATACCGCTCTGGCAGTGGATTTACAAGGCGCCTGCCGCCGACCGGCTGGCCTTCGGCGCTGCGCTGGCGCTGTATGTCGTCGCCAAGCTCGCCGAACTCAATGACCACCAAATCGCCGCCGCGCTCGGCGTCGTCACGGGCCATACGCTCAAGCACCTGCTCGCCACCGGCGCGGCCGCGCTGATCGTCGGACGGTTGGTGTTCCGCGTGCGGGCGCCGCTCAAGGCTTGCGCCGGTGCATGTCCGCCATCGCCGCCATCAGCCATGAGCGCATGCCGATGACGATGGTGTAGGGGCGGCGCTGGTCGGACGGCAGTTTCTGGTCGGCCAGGTGCTGGTTGGAAAAATCCTGGCCGACGCGCATCAGGCGCTCGCGGAAGGAATTGGCCAGGCCGCGGCCGATCTCGCCGTGTACCACCATCAGCATCTCCGACTCGCCGTCGAAGCCGCCGGCGAAGTAGTCGTGCAGCACTTCCTTGCGGAAGAAGGCCATCACCGGCCCGTGCGGCAGCCAGCGGAAGCCCTTGGCCACCTTGAGCCGGTAGCGGTTGCCGGGGCGCAGGTCTATGATGCCGATGCGGTCGAGCTGCGTCAGCGCCTTGACCAGCTTGGCCTCGCTCAAGTCGTAGGTGGCGAGAATCTCCTCGGCCGGCGCCTGACTCATGACGCAGATCGCCACCACCAGCAGCGTGCGGTCGGCCACCACGGCCTTTTCCTGTGCCAGCGTCAGCTCCAGCATCAGCGGCGCGCTGTCGGCAACGCGGCGGGCGAGGTCGGCGAAATCCAGGTTGATGATGCGGCAGATGTCGTCGATGCGCGAGACCGGCATGTCGCCTTCCTTCGAGAACATCCGCTTGACGCTGGACTCGGCCATGCCGAGGCGTTCCGCCACCACGGCATAGGTGACGCCGGCGGCCTTGAGTTCGGCCTTGAGCTGTGCAATCAGATCGACGGTGGTGCTCATGACATTGGCAATCCCGGGTGAAAGTACCTGCTGACGATACTACAAGTCGATCGAAATGGCACATCGTCGCCTTTGCTTGTACCGGTAGTCCGCCTTGCCCATGATGCGCCCGTCACCCGACACCCGTCAGGTGACATACGACAAGGAGCACATCATGGAACACACGATACGCATCGTTCAACGCGACACAGGCACCTGGCGCATGCAGGTCTGGATTTCATTCGGCATCGCGGTGCTGGTCTGCGGCACCGGCCTCGCCTGGCTGCCGGGCGGCGACCTCGACCGCGCCTTCATGGTCATGGGCTATTTCTTCTGCCTCTCGTCGGCCTTCGCGCTTTCCAAGTACGTCCGCGACAACGCCATGGCCCCGTCCGACACGCCGATGTGGGCCATGGTGGTCTGGGGCGGCTTCGCCCTGTCGATGGCGCTCACCGCCTGGGGCCTGTGGCGCATGGAAATCAACCCGACCTGGAAGGCCTACCTGCTGGTGAGCTGGCTCTACCTGATTTCGTCGGCTTTCACCCTGGCCAAGACCCTGCGCGATGCCTACGAGGCCGACCGGCTCGAACGCACGCAGGAACCCGGCCTCGTTCTGCCGGCGGGCGAAGCCTCTGCCGTCGGCCACTAAGCCCTGCACCCATACAAGGAGCCTTTCATGACACACGCTACCTCCCGCCGCCGCGCCTTGCGCGCCCTGATCGGCCTGTCCCTCGCCCCTGCCGCCGCCCTGTTCGCCGCCCCTGCCCGGGCGCATGGCGACGCCGCCGGCGCCAGTGCCGCTTCCAGCCTTTCGCTCTCACTGCCGGTCGCCGTGCTGAGCGCCGCACCGGTGATGATCCTCAGCGCCGGCGCGGTGCTGACCGTGGTCGCGGTCGAGGCCGTGGCCGGCGGCACGGTCTGGCTGTTGCGCCGCGCTTCGGACGGCGCCACCGCCAGCCTGCGTTTCACCGGCGAGGCCGCCGCCGCATCGGTGGTAGTGGCCGGTACCGCGATCTCCGTCACCGCCATCGCCGCCGGCTGGCTGCTGTCGGTGGCAGGCGAGGTGGTCTGCCTGGTGCCCAATGCCCTGGGCGAGTCGCTGCTCTACAACGAGAGGATACGGTGATGAAGATTTTGCACGGCATCCTGCGTGCCACCTTGCTTGCCCTGCTGGCGGCGGCAATAGTCGGCGCCGGCGGCACGGCGCTGGCCGGACAGAACTGCGAAGCGCGGCGGCCCAGCCTCGATTCGATCCGCCGCGACCTCGCCCTGGCGGCCAGCGTCGCCCGGCAGCTTGACGACATGGCGCAACGCGACGGCACCAAAGTGGTGTTCATCGCCCGCGCCGGGCAGGACCTCGGCCAGCACGGCCTGCGCTATTCGCACCTGGGCATCGCCTATCGCGACGACGCGGCGCTCGATGGTCGTGGCGCCTGGCGCGTGGTGCACAAGCTCAACGAATGCGGCAGCAGCCGCAGCACGCTCCACCGCCAGGGCCTGGCCGAGTTCTTCGGCGACGGCCTGTACCTGCACGAGGCCGGCGTGGTCGCGCTCAAGCCCGCCATCGCGACGCGCATCATCGGGCAGTTGAAAGATGACAGCCTGCTCGCCACCCTGCACGAACCGCGCTACAACATGCTCGCCTACCCGTGGTCCGGCCCCTACCAGCAGAGCAACCAGTGGGCGATCGAAACCCTGGCGCTGCTGGTCGATCCTTCCGTGGTCAGTCGCGCCACGGCACGCGACTGGTTGCGGCGCCAGGACTACCGGCCGACCACGCTGCAGATCGATCCGCTGCAGCGCCTCGGCGCGCGCGTGGCCACCGCCCACATCGCCTTCGACGACCATCCCTTCGGCCGCCGCATGGGCGGACAGATCGACACCGTCACGGTGGATTCGGTGTTCGCCTGGATTGCGCGCGCCGGGCTGGGCGACGCGCCGCTGCGCCTGCACACGCTGCC
>CAZGQB010000211.1:0-4291 GCA_964527055.1 uncultured Sulfuritalea sp. | reverse complement strand
GTCGGCACGCTCTATGGCGGCACCTACAACCTGTTCGCCCACACCCTGCCGCAATACGGCATCGAGGTGCGCTTCGCCGACTACCGCAATCCGGAAAGTTTCAAGCCGCTGATCGACGGCCGCACCAAGGCGCTGTTCTGCGAATCCATCGGCAATCCGTTGGGCAACGTGGTGGACCTCGCCGCGCTGGCGAAGATCACCCACGACGCCGGCGTGCCGCTGATCGTGGACAACACGGTGCCGACGCCCTACCTGTGCCGCCCCTTCGAGCACGGCGCCGACATCGTGGTGCATGCGCTGACCAAGTACCTCGGCGGCCATGGCAACAGCATCGGCGGCGTGATCGTCGATTCCGGCAAGTTTCCCTGGGCGCAGCACAAGGAGCGCTTCAAGCGCCTCAACACGCCCGACGTGTCCTACCACGGCGTGGTCTATACCGAAGCGCTGGGCCCCGCGGCCTACATCGGCCGCGCCCGCGTGGTGCCGCTGCGCAACACGGGCGCGGCGATCTCGCCCTTCAATTCCTTCCTGATCCTGCAGGGCATCGAAACCCTGGCGCTGCGCATGGATCGCATCTGCAAGAACACGCTGGCGGTAGCCAACTACCTCAAGGGGCACGCCAAGGTGGGCTGGGTGAATTACGCCGGCCTGCCCGACCATGCCGATCATGCCCTGGTGCAGAAGTACTGCGGCGGCCGCGCCTCGGGCATCCTGTCCTTCGGCGTCAAAGGTGGCGCGGCGGGCGGCGCGCGCTTCCAGGATGCATTGAAGCTGGTGACGCGGCTGGTCAACATCGGCGATGCCAAGAGCCTGGCCTGCCATCCGGCGTCGACCACGCATCGGCAATTGTCGGCCGAAGAGATGAAGAAGGCCGGCGTTTCCGAGGACATGGTGCGCCTGTCGATCGGCATCGAGCACATCGACGACATCAAGGCCGACCTGGAGCAGGCGCTGGCGGCGGTGTAAACCGCAGGGCGGCGTCGGGCGGACTTCAGTCCGCCAAAGGACGTTGGCCGGCTGAAGCCGGCCCCGCAGTTCAGGTAATCACCGTCGGCCGCTCGCGTCCGCTGCGCGCCTTGAGGCCGGAGATCTGGTCGGCGATCGCGATCAGCCCGGCCAGCAGCACCTGCGCGTCGCCGCGCTGGCGAGCCGGGTCGGCTTCGAAGGCTTCCAGGTAGACCCGCAGGGTCGCGCCTTCGGTGCCGGTGCCGGAGAGGCGGAAGACGATGCGCGAACCATCCGCGAAAATGATGCGCAGCCCCTGCCCGTTCGACACGCTGCCGTCGACCGGATCGGTGTAGCTGAAATCGTCGCAGGACTTCACCGTGTAGTTGCCGAAGACCCTGCCCGGCAGCGTGGCGCTGGCGGCGCGCACCTGCTCCATGATGCCGTTGGCCACATCGGTCGGCAGCGCCTCATGGTCGTGGCGCGAATAGACGTTGCGGCCGAAGATGGCCCAGTGGTCCGCCAGGATCTGCTCCACCGACTGCCTGCGCTTGGCCAGGATGTCGAGCCAGAACAGCACGGCCCACAGGCCGTCCTTCTCGCGCACGTGGCTGGAGCCGGTGCCGAAGCTTTCCTCGCCGCACAGCGTGACCCTGCCGGCATCCATCAGGTTGCCGAAGAACTTCCAGCCGGTCGGCGTTTCGAAACAGGGCACGCCGAGCTTCTTCGCGACGCGGTCGGCCGCGGCGCTGGTCGGCATCGAACGCGCTATGCCGGCGATGCCTTTGGCGTAGCCCGGCGCCAGCCTCGCGTTGGCGGCGATCACGGCCAGGCTGTCGGAGGGCGTGACGAAGAAGCCGCGGCCGAGGACCATGTTGCGGTCGCCGTCGCCGTCGGAGGCGGCGCCGAAATCGGGTGCGTCCTGACCGTACATGATCGCCACCAGCTGGTCGGCGTAGGTCAGGTTGGGATCGGGATGGCCGCCGCCGAAATCCTCCAGCGGCACGCCGTTGATCACAGTGCCGGCGGGCGCGCCGAGCCGCCGCTCGATGATCTCTTTGGCATAGGGCCCGGTCACCGCGTGCATGGCATCGAAACAGAGCCGGAAGCCGCCGGCGATCAGATCGCGGATCGCGGCGAAATCGAACAGCGATTCCATGAGTCCGGCATAGTCGGCGACGGGATCGATGACCTCGACGACCATGTCGCCCACCGCCTGCGTGCCGATGCGATCGAGGTCGATGCCATCGGCATCGACGATGCGATAGCTTGCCAGCGCCTTGCTGCGGGCGAAGATGGCCTCGGTGACCTTCTCCGGCGCCGGGCCGCCGTTGGGCGTGTTGTACTTGATGCCGAAGTCGCCTTCGGGTCCGCCCGGATTGTGGCTGGCGGAAAGGATCAGGCCGCCCAAGGTCCGGTACTTGCGGATCACGCAGGAGGCGGCCGGGGTCGACAGGATGCCGCCCTGCCCCACCAGTACCTTGCCGAACCCGTTGGCCGCCGCCATGCGCAGGATGACCTGGATCGCCTCGCGGTTGAGGTAGCGGCCGTCGCCGCCCAGGGTCAGCGTGGCGCCGGCGGGGATGTCGGTATTTTCCAGAATGGTGTCGAACACGGCCTGGACGAAGTTCTCCAGGTAGTGCGGCGCCTGGAACACGGCCACCTTCTTGCGCAGGCCCGAAGTGCCGGGCTTCTGGTCGGTGAAAGGCGTGGTGGCGACGGTACGGATGTTCATTTCCTTCCTCCCTTCTTCGGTTTCGCGGCATCCTGCAGGGCGAGATTCTGCAGCCCGCGCAGGACCGCGGCGCGCAGGCGCACGACGGTTTCCCCGACCGGCGCCTGCGGCGATACCTCCAGCCCCAGTTCGCGCGCGATGCGGTTGATGCGCGTCGCATCGAGCGGCAGCCCGCCGGCGTCGATGGCGTCGACCACCTCCTTGCCGGCCAGCAGCTCGCGCGGCAGTTGCCGCTTGCGCCGCAGCCAGGCCTTCAGCGTTCGTAGCAGGCGTGCGGCGGGCATCCTACAGCCATTTTTGGATCGGGTAGCCGCCGAACAGCGGCCGCTGCAGCGCCGCCGCCGCGATCTGGCGGCCCCACTTGAATTCCTTGAACAGCACGATGAAGTTCCACATGTCGCGCAGCACCAGCTTGCGCTCGCGCCAGGAAAGCTTCAGCAGCGCCTCGGGAAAGTCCGCCTCGTGCGGGTGGTCGAAGGCGATCTTCAGCGGGTTCCACTGGTCGCTGCAACGACGGACCTCGGAGGCGATCATCTTGCGGTAGATCTCCTGTACCGGGCGGTTGCGGCGCGCCGCTTCGACGATGGCCTCGCCCGAAATCGCGCCCGAATGCAGGGCACAGCTCATGCCCTCGCCGATCATGTTGAGGAAGCCCGCCGCCTGGCCGGTGACCAGCACGTTGCCCTGGCCGAAGACATAGCGGTTGATCAGCGAAGGGCCGAAGTTCTCGGCGCAGCCTTCGTGGTCGTCGTCGGCCGGCTTCAGCTGTACGCCGTGCTTGTCGCGCAGGTAGGCCTCGACCACCTGGTGCTTCCTGGCGAAGTTGTCGCCGCGCTTGAAGCCGACGCCGACGATCTGCCGTCCGTCGCGCGCATGGCTCCATGTGTAGTGGCCGAGCCCCGGATGGAACCAGAAGTGGAAGTAATCCGGGGACAAGGGGCAATCGATGATCTCGTGGAACTTCTGGCCGACGAAGAACCAGGGGATCTGCTTCGGATAATCCGGATAGACCGCGCGCACCACCAGCGAACTGGGGCCGTCGGCGCCGATCACCTGGCGCGCGCGGTACTCGATCGGCTCGCCACCGCGGCGGGCATGCACCAGCACGTGGTCGCCCTTGTCCTCCAGTCCGGCGAACGAGGTCTGGTCATGCACTTCGGCGCCGCTCCTCTGGATTGCCCAGTGGTCGGAATACTTGCGGTGCAGGTGCGGCGTGGTGCCGTGGAAAAAATCCATCGGCATTTCGACGCGACAGGGAAAGTGGAAGGTCACGCCGCGACAGGAGGTCGGCTCGTGCAGCACCTCGCGCGGCAGCGGGCCGAAATTCTCCAGCAGGAAGCGGTGGCCGCGTGGCGAGAGGATGCCGGAACAGATCTTGTGCCGCGGCAATTCCTTGCGCTCCAGCACCACGGTTTCCAGTCCCGCATCGACGGTGCGCTTGGCGGCGGCGGCGGCGGCGAGGCTGGCACCGACGATGACGACATCGACATCACGCATGGGCGGGCTCCTGGTTCAGTTCGGCCAGGTGCAGCACCGGCACGTCGGCGACGCGGCGCAGGATGTCTCGATCGGCCGGATTCTCGACCACGATGCGCGCCGGCCGGCGGCCCT
>CAZGQB010000210.1:0-4291 GCA_964527055.1 uncultured Sulfuritalea sp. | reverse complement strand
GACCATCACCCAGAGCACCTATGACGGCATCCTCTACAACGTCGAGGACATCAAGCAGGAACTCGACGGCAAGATCGACACCCTGCACTTCGACGAGGCCTGGCTGCCGCACGCGGCCTTCCACGATTTCTACGGCGACTACCACGCCATCGGCGCCGACCGTCCGCGCTGCAAGGAATCGATGATCTTCTCCACGCAGTCCACCCACAAGCTGCTGGCCGGCCTTTCGCAGGCTTCGCAAATCCTGGTGCAGGACGCCGAGCACAACAAGCTCGACCGCGACGTGTTCAACGAGGCCTACCTGATGCATACCTCGACCTCGCCGCAATATTCGATCATCGCCTCCTGCGACGTCGCCGCGGCGATGATGGAGGAACCGGGGGGCACCGCCCTGGTCGAGGAGTCGATCGCCGAGGCGCTGGATTTCCGCCGTGCCATGCGCAAGGTGGACAAGGAGTTCGGCGCCGACTGGTGGTTCCAGGTCTGGGGCCCGAAGGATCTCTCCGAGGAAGGCATCGAGGAGCGCGAGGCCTGGATGCTCAAGCCCGGCGAGCGCTGGCACGGTTTCGGCAAGCTGGCCAGGGGTTTCAACCTGCTCGATCCGATCAAGGCCACCGTCATCACCCCGGGACTCGACGTCGATGGCGATTTTGCCGACGACTTCGGCATCCCCGCCGCCATCCTCACCAAGTACCTGGCCGAGCATGGCATCATCGTCGAGAAGTGCGGCCTGTATTCCTTCTTCATCATGTTCACCATCGGCATCACCAAGGGCCGCTGGAACACCCTGGTCACAGAACTGCAGCAGTTCAAGGACGACTACGACCGCAACCATCCGCTGTGGAAGGTGCTGCCCGAATTCGTCGCCAAGCATCCGCGCTACGAGCGCATCGGTTTGAAGGACCTGTGCACGCAGATCCACGAGGTGTACAAGGCCAATGACGTGGCGCGCCTGACTACCGAGATGTACCTTTCCGACATGGTGCCGGCGATGCGCCCCGCCGATGCCTTCGCCAAAATGGCCCACCGCGAGATCGACCGCGTCCCGCTCGACGAACTCGAAGGTCGCGTCACCGCGGTGCTGCTGACCCCCTATCCGCCCGGCATCCCGCTCTTGATTCCCGGCGAATGCTTCAACGCCACCATCGTGCGCTACCTCAAGTTCGCGCGCGACTTCAACGAACGCTTCCCAGGCTTCGAGACCGACATCCACGGCCTGGTCAAGAACGGCGGCGAAGGCGGCGTGCGCTATTACGTGGATTGCGTGGCGCAGTAAATGACGCCCAACCCGGAAGTTCATGCGGGCGCTGCGCGCTGAAGCCGCGGCGGGCCGGTGCTGGTGCCGGTGTCGTCCAACACAAGGAGGAGCAGCATGTTCTGCATATCAGTGGCATATCCTGGAAAAGATGGCGCCAGGTTCGACTTCGACTACTACGCGACGCGCCACATCCCGATGGTGACCCGCCTGCTGGGCGCGAACGCGGTAAGGAGCGAAATCCGCAAGGGCGTCGCCTCCGCCGACGGTTCGCCGGCAGCATTCGTTTGCATGGGGACCATCTGGATACGGTCGGTTGAAGAGTTTCAGGCCACCCTGGACAAACATGGCGCCGAAATCATGGGCGACATCCCCAACTACACGGACATTCAGCCCATTCTTCAGGTGGACGAAGTTGTCGCCTGAGAGCGGCACGCAGCCGCCGCGCCGAATTCCGCGCGTGGCTGATGCCGGGCGTTGGAAACCCCGCGAATCGACGCTGGCGGTCCGGCGCAGCCGAAACCCGCCGTATCCAAGCCGTTCCGGCCGGCGCAAGCAAGGAGAGGAAGGATGACCTTCGGCGAGTCCATCAAGACCTGTTTCTCGAAATATGCGACCTTCGACGGGCGCGCTTCGCGGTCCGAGTACTGGTGGTTCTTCCTGTTCACGTTTCTCGCGTCGGCTGCCGCGGGGATCATGGGCGAGACGGTATCGGGCGTGTTTTCCCTGGCGATCCTGCTGCCGTCCCTGGCGGTCGGGGCGCGGCGGCTGCACGACGTGGACAAGAGCGGATGGTTCCTCCTGCTCTGGTTTGTCCCCATCATCGGCTGGCTCATCCTGATCTTCTGGGCCGTGCAGGAAGGCAGGGAGCCGAATCGCTTTTCGTCCTAGCGCCTGTCGCCATCGCGCCCAAGGCGCCGGGTTCCCGCACGCCGCAGCGCCCGCGCCGACTTTTACGCGTGGCGGAATCGGGTGTAGGCTGCGCCCTTCCCGACTCAACGAGAGAAAGTGGCCAGCCATGCCCGGCGGAACCGTCACCCTGCACCGCGTCCTGCGCGCACCGGCAGAACGCATCTACCGCGCCTTCCTCGACCCCGATGCGATGGCCAAGTGGCTGCCGCCGCACGGCTTCACCGGCAAGGTACAGCACCTCGATGCGCGCGTCGGCGGCAGCTACCGGATGTCCTTCACCAACTTCGCCGCCGGCGACACGCACGCCTTCGGCGGCCAGTACCTGGAGCTGGTGCCCTTCTCGCGCATCCGCCACACGGACGGCTTCGACGACCCCAACCTGCCGGGCATGATGGTGACCACCGTAACGCTGCGCGAGGTGTCCTGCGGCACGGAGCTGCACATCGTGCAGGAGGGCATCCCGGAGGCGATCCCCACCGCGTCCTGCTACCTCGGCTGGCAGGACTCGCTGCTGCTGCTGGCGCAGCTGGTGGAGGCGGAGATTCCCGGCTAGGGAGTTCGAGATGCCGGTTGCCTCCCGGAAAGTCGGCGCTGGCGACACGGCGCACACCCTGCCGTCGACACTCGATCCCCGCCTGATCGCCGACCTGCGCGCCATGCGCCGGGTGGTGGTGTTCACCGGCGCCGGCATGTCGGCCGAGAGCGGCATCCCGACCTTTCGCGATCGCCTGAGCGGACTCTGGGCGCATACCGATCCGATGGAGATCGCCACGCCCTGGGCGTTTCGCGCCGATCCGCAGCGGGTGTGGGACTGGCACGTGCATCTGGCCGGGGCGGTGTGCGCGGCGGCACCGAATGCCGGGCATGCGGCGATCGCGGCCGTGGAACAGGCCGGGCTGGAGGTGACGGTGATCACCCAGAACATCGATGACCTGCATCGTCGCGCCGGCAGCCGCGAGGTGGTCGAACTGCACGGAAACCTGCTGCGCCTCAAGTCCTTCGTCGATGAGGAGGCGGCCTTTGCCGCCTCCTCGCCGACCATCTGCCGGGTGTGCGACGGCTATGCGGTGTGGGAACACTGCGACCCCTGGGCGGAGCGCGGCGACCTGGCGGCGATCGGATTGCGGGCGGGACCGGTGCCGCGCTGCCCCGGTTGCGGCGCCCTGCTGCGACCGGACGTGGTCTGGTTCGGTGAGCCGTTGGCGGTGGACGCCATCGAAGCGGCCTGGAACGCGGTGGATCGCTGCGAGGCGCTGATCGCGGTTGGGGCCTCGCTGGAAGTCGAACCGGCCGCCAGCCTGCCCTGGCGGGCGCTGGCGCGCGGCGCGCGGGTGATCGAGGTCAATCCGGCACCGACCGCGCTGGCCGCAGAGTGCCATGCCGCGATTCGCGGCGCCGCCGCCGAGGTATTGCCGGAGTTGTTCGCCCGGATCTGGCCGGCGCGCTGAAAGTGATGCCGCCGGCGGAGCCGGAGACGGTATCCCTTGCGGATGGCGTTGCCGGGACGGCGCTTCAGCTTCGTGCGTAGCTGACGAAGGCGTAGCCGAGTCCCGTGTCGTCGCGCTGCGCCTCGCGCGCCGTCTCCCTCCACTGTTTCGCGTCGCGTGCAGGAAAGAAAGTATCGCCCTCGTAGTCGCGGGAAATTTCCGTGAGCTCCAGCCGATCTGCCAGCGCCAGCGCGACCCGGTAGAGCTTGGCGCCGCCGATGACGAAGGCCTGGGTGCCGCGCGCCAGCGCCAGCGCGGCGGGCAGGGAGGTGGCGACCGTGGCGCCGGAGGCGGCGTAGCCGGCATTGCGCGTGACGACGATGTTCTGCCGGCCGGGCAGGGGGCGGAATTTCTCTGGCAGGGATTCCCAGGTCTTGCGCCCCATGATAACGGTGTGGCCCGTGGTCAGCGCCTTGAAGCGTTTGAGGTCGGCCGGCAGGTGCCAGGGCAGGGCGTTGTCCTTGCCGATCACGCCGTTACGGGCGACGGCGGCGATCACGGTCAGCGTCGGCGTCGGCATGGTCGATCAGCCCGCGATTTTTTCGTAGAGCGCGGCGTAGTGGCCGGCGGCCTCGGCCCAGCTCGAATCGCGCGCCATGCCGTGCTTCTGCAGCCGGCGCCAGAGCGCGGGGTCGCG
>CAZGQB010000209.1:0-4303 GCA_964527055.1 uncultured Sulfuritalea sp. | reverse complement strand
GGTGCCGCGGGCTCCGGTGGTTACCGTGATGGGCCACGTCGACCACGGCAAGACATCGCTGCTCGACTATATCCGCAAGAGCCGTGTCGCACATGGCGAGGCGGGTGGCATTACCCAGCATATCGGCGCCTATCACGTCGAAACCCCGCGCGGCATGATTACATTTCTCGATACGCCGGGTCACGAGGCCTTCACCGCCATGCGTGCGCGAGGTGCGAAGGCGACCGACCTGGTCATTCTCGTTGTCGCCGCGGACGACGGGGTCATGCCGCAGACGAAGGAGGCCATCGCTCATGCCAAGGCGGCCAACGTGCCCCTTGTGGTGGCAGTGACCAAGATCGACAAGCCCGATGCGAACATGGAGCGCGTAAAGCAGGAACTGGTCGCCGAAGGCGTGGTGCCGGAAGAATACGGCGGTGACTCCCCCTTCGTCGGTGTTTCGGCCAAGACCGGAGAAGGCATCGATGCGTTGCTCGAGCACGTGCTGTTGCAGGCTGAGGTGTTGGAGCTGGCCGCGCCCGTGGATGCTCCGGCGAAGGGCCTTGTGATCGAGGCGCGTCTCGACAAGGGCAAGGGCCCGGTGGCGACCATTCTGGTACTGTCGGGAACCCTGCGCCGCGGCGACGTGCTGCTCGCGGGAGCCGTATTCGGCCGCGTCCGCGCCATGCTCGATGAGAATGGCAAGGCCGTCGATTCGGCGGGCCCCTCGATTCCGGTTGAAATACAAGGTCTGACCGATCTGCCGGCCGCCGGCGACGACAGCATGGTTCTCAACGATGAGCGCAAGGCGCGCGAGATCGCGCTGTTCCGCCAGGGCAAGTTCCGCGACGTCAAACTGGCCAAGCAGCAAGCCGCCAAGCTGGAAAACATGTTCGAGCAGATGACCGAGGGGGAGGTCAGAACCTTGCCCCTGGTTATCAAGGCCGATGTGCAAGGTTCGCTGGAAGCCCTGACGCAGTCCCTGAACAAGCTGTCCACCGACGAAGTCAAGGTTACCGTGGTGCACGCGGGTGTCGGCGGCATAAGCGAATCCGACATCAATCTGGCGGCGGCCTCCAAGGCCGTGGTGATCGGCTTCAATACCCGCGCCGACGTCGGTGCGCGCAAGGCCGCTGAAAGTATGGGCGTCGACATTCGCTATTACAATATCATCTATGCGGTGGTCGACGAGATCAAGGCCGCCTTGTCCGGACTGTTGGCTCCGGAAAAGAAGGAAGTCGTCATCGGCCTGGTCGAAATCCGTCAGGTATTCCGTATTTCGCGCATCGGTGCCGTCGCCGGCTGCATGGTCCTCTCCGGCGTGGTGAGACGCGGTGCCTCGGTAAGGCTGTTGCGCAGCAACACCGTGATACACACCGGGGAACTGGATTCGCTGAAGCGTTTCAAGGACGACGCGCGCGAGGTCAAGGAGGGCTTCGAGTGCGGCCTGAGCCTGAAGAACTTCAACGACATCAATGAAGGCGATCAGCTCGAGGTGTTCGAGGTGCAGGAAATCGCCCGGGCGCTGCTCTGACGGGAAATGGCCACCAAGCGCGGTTCAGTCCATGGCTATGCGCGTTCCGACCGCGTTTCGCAGCAGATCAGGCGAGAACTCGCGGATCTGCTGCGTTTCCATCTCAAGGACCTGCGGATCGCACCCAAGCTGACCCTGGTCACGCTGACCGCAGTTGAAGTCACCCCCGATTACGCCCACGCCAGGGTGTTTTATACATCCATGGCGGATGCTGCATCCAACGAGCTGATCGATCAGGGGCTCAAGCATTCGGCAAGTTTCCTGCGGCGTGAACTCGGCCGGCGGATTCGTATCCATCATGTTCCCGAGCTGCATTTCGTCTTTGACCCCTCGGTCCAGGAGGGGGCACGCCTTTCGAAGCTGATCGACGAAGCGGTGGAATCGGACAGGAAGCCGCTACAGGAGTGAGTGCGCCGCGCAAGCAGCCGCGCCGCCGGCTAGATGGTGTACTGCTGCTGGACAAGGATCCCGGAGAATCCTCCAATCACGCCCTGCAGGCAGCAAGGCGCCTTTACAACGCCGAAAAGGCCGGGCACACCGGGACCCTCGATCCTCTGGCAACAGGCCTGCTGCCACTGTGTTTCGGCGAGGCCACCAAGTTTTCCGGGGATTTGCTGAACGCCGACAAGCGCTATGTGGCGACGGTCCAGCTTGGCATCACCACGGACACGGCGGATGCCGAGGGCAGCGTGATTCAACGCCGTCCCATTGCAGTTGATCTGCCAGCGGTCAAGGCGGCCCTTGCGTCCTGTGTAGGTGAAATCGACCAGATTCCACCAATGCATTCGGCACTTAAACGGGACGGCAAGCCGCTCTATGCCTATGCCCGCGCCGGCATCGAACTGGAGCGCGCGGCGCGCCGGGTGACCATCTACCGGCTGGATCTGGTTGACGCAAGCGAATTGGCCGGCGGACGCTTTGTGATGAAAGTTTTCTGCAGCAAGGGAACCTATATCCGGACCCTGGCCGCCGACATCGGTGAGCTATTGGGGTGCGGTGCGCATCTGGCCGGCCTGCGCCGTACCGGCATCGGGGCATTGGATGTCGCGGCAGCCCATTCCCTCGCACAACTGGCTGATCGGGCGGCGGATGCGCGCGATGCCTTGTTGCTGCCGGCCGATAGCCTCCTGACAGGTTTGGCGGAAGCCGTGTTGGGTTCGGCCGATGCCGACAAAATGCGTCACGGTCAGGCCCTTCGCTGGTCGGGCGAGGGTGGCGCCAGGCTGCGCGTTTATGACCAGGGGCACCGCTTCATTGGTGTCTGCCGACTGACCGAAGATGGCTGGTTGCAGCCACAACGGCTGGTTGCCGGGTCCCCGGTGAAATTACTTCCCGATGCTTGATTTGACAATGTTCAAAACGCTATAATCCATGGTTCTCCAAGAGACCAAAACCACAGGATCAGCAAGGAAACCACAATGGCAATTTCGACTACCGACAAAGCGAAGATCGTCACCGACTTCCAGCGTGCCCAGGGCGATACCGGTTCCCCCGAGGTTCAGGTGGCGCTTCTCACCGCGCGCATCAACGACCTGACGGATCATTTCAAGGCGCACACCAAGGATCACCATTCACGTCGCGGACTGCTCAAGATGGTCAGCCAGCGCCGCTCGATGCTGGATTACCTCAAGCGCAAGAACGTCGACGGCTACCGGTCCCTGATCGAGCGCCTCGGTTTGCGCAAGTAATTCAACCAGACGCCGGTCCGGAACATCCCGACGCGATGTGCTTCGCGCCAGATATTGCGCAGACTGGCTGAGCAGGCCGGTGCAACCACGAGGGTTGTGCCGGCTTTTTATTTTTGTCGAAAGGAATTTTTGTGCTGAATCCGATCAAGAAGAGCTTTGCCTACGGCGACCACACGGTCACCCTCGAAACCGCGGAAGTCGCCCGTCAGGCCGGCGGCGCCGTGATGGTAACGATGGAGGACACCGTGGTGCTGGCCACCGTGGTGGGTGCCCTGAATGCCAAGCCGGGCCAGGATTTCTTTCCGCTGACCGTCGATTACCAGGAGCGCACCTACGCCGCCGGCCGCATTCCCGGCGGGTTCTTCAAGCGCGAAGGCCGTCCTTCGGAGAAGGAGATCCTGACTTCGCGCCTGATCGACCGTCCGTTGCGTCCGCTGTTTCCCGATGCGTTCTACAACGAAGTGCAGGTGGTCTGCACCGTCATGTCGTGCAATCCGGAAATCGATCCGGATATACCGGCCATGCTCGGTGCCTCGGCCGCCATGGCAATTTCGGGCATTCCCTTCAGTGGCCCGATCGGTGCGGCGCGCGTCGGCTACATCGATGGCAAGTACGTGCTGTGCCCGACCAAGACCCAGCTGCAAAGCACCCAGCTTGACCTCGTCGTGGCCGGTACCGAAGGTGCCGTCCTGATGGTCGAGTCGGAAGCCAAGCGCCTTTCCGAGGAAATCATGCTCGGTGCCGTGGTTTTCGGCCACGAGCAGATGCAGGCTGCGATCAAGGCCATCAACGAATTGGTGGAACTCGCCGGCAAGCCCGAATGGGATTGGCAGCCGCCGGCCAGGAACGAGCCGTTGATCGCCCGCGTCACCGAACTCGCCGATGCCGACTTGCGCGAAGCTTATCGCATCACCAGCAAGCAGGCCCGCACGGTGAGGACACGGGAAATCACCAAGAAGACCATCGCCGCGCTGACCGAGGGCGTCGAGAACCCACCGGATGCCAACCTCGTCGGCAATACCGTGTTCGAACTCGAGGCCAAGATCGTGCGCAGCCAGATCCTCAACGGCGAGCCGCGTATCGACGGCCGCGACACGCGCAC
>CAZGQB010000208.1:0-4368 GCA_964527055.1 uncultured Sulfuritalea sp. | reverse complement strand
CCCGGCGACCTGGTCTTCTTCAACACCCGCAACCGGCCGCGTTCCCACGTCGGCATCTACATCGGCGACGATCGCTTCGTGCACGCGCCGAACAACCGCGGCAAGGTGCGCACCGAAAGCCTGAAGCAGGGCTGGTTCGCCGCGCGCTTCGAGGAAGGCCGCAGCTACTTCGACTGACGCCGGTTCGCGGTGGCACGCGATATATCCGCGCCGAACGCGACTAAACTGCGGGCGCGATCTTCCCCCCACTGCAACGGAATGAAATAACCATGGCCGGCGCCAGTTTGCTTGCACTGCTTGACGACATCGCCACCATCCTCGACGACGTGGCGCTGATGACCAAGGTGGCGGCAAAAAAGACCGCCGGTGTACTGGGCGACGACCTGGCGCTGAACGCCCAGCAGGTGAGCGGCGTGCGCGCCGAGCGCGAGCTGCCGGTGGTCTGGGCGGTGGCCGTCGGTTCGTTGAAGAACAAGCTGATCCTGGTGCCGGCGGCGCTGGCGATCAGCGCCCTGCTGCCACAGGCGATCACCCCGCTGTTGATGCTCGGCGGGCTCTACCTCTGCTTCGAGGGCGTCGAGAAGCTCGCGCACAAGTGGCTGCATGCGGCCGGCGAGGATGAAGCGCACCATGCCGAGCAACTGGCCCACCTGGCCGATCCGGCCGCCGACCTCGTGGCGCTGGAAAAGGACAAGATCAAGGGCGCGGTGCGCACCGACTTCGTGCTCTCGGCCGAGATCATCGTCATCGCGCTGGGCACGGTGGCCGGCAAACCCTTCGCCACCCAGGTCGCGGTGCTGGCGGGGATCGGCCTCTTGATGACCGTCGGCGTGTATGGCCTGGTGGCCGCCATCGTCAAGCTGGACGATGCCGGCGCCTGGCTGCTGGAACGCGGCGGGCGGCTGCAGGCTGCGCTGGGCCGCGCCCTGCTGCTGGCCGCGCCGAAGCTGATGAAGGCGCTGACGGTGATCGGCACGGCGGCGATGTTCCTGGTCGGCGGCGGCATACTGATGCACGGCCTGCCCGGCGGCCACGGTGTCACCCATGCCGTCGAGGCCGTCACCGGGCCCCTCGCGGTGCCGGCCACCAGCCTGGTCGACATGCTGCTCGGCATCGTCGCCGGCGCGCTGGCGCTAGTCGCCGTGACGCTGGCGGGCCGCCTGCGCGTCAAGGAAAAGGATCGGGAAAGGGCCTAGCCCCGGGCCGAGAACAGGTGGATCGGCGACATCCTTCGCAAGCGGACGATCCGACCCGGCGAGTAACCCAGGCCCCACGCTGCGGAGCTTTCAACCGGCTGCTATTCCGGCAGCATCGCCTCCGGCAAGGAACGCGGTGAGATCCGCGACGAAACGGGCGGGCTGCTGCAACTGCGGACTGTGGTCCGCTCCGTCGTAGATTTGCAGCCGCGCCTGGCGGCTGTGCGCCAGCATCCAGGCTGCGGTGTCCAGGGTGTAGAAGTTGCTTTCGCTGCCCCACACCATCAGGCTCGGGACGGTGATTTTCGGGAGCACGTCGCGGAAGTCGGCGCTGACGAGGGATTTCCAGATGGCGATCAGCGGGCCGGGGTCGAGCCCGCGCAGGTTTCGCGCGCCCTGGCATTGAGGCCGTTGGCGCCGAGGCGCATCACGGCCTCGGCAAAGTCCGATTGCAGCTCATCGAGCAGCCGCTGCGAGCGCGCCCCGTCGAAATCGCCGTAAATGCCATTGGCCCAGGAGGCGTCGGTAAGCAGCCTGGGCGACTGGTCGATGATGCAAAGACGGGACAACCGGCCGCAGCCGAAATCGCGGATGAACTGCCAGAGCGTCAAGGCACCCATGGAATGGCCGGTGACCGCCGCCTGCGCCAGCCCGAAATGGTCCATCAGGTCGAGAACGTCGCGCGCCAGCCGGCCGACATCCGGCGTCCGGTTGAGGACCGGGCCATGGTCGCCGTGACCCCGCGCATCCGGGCAGAACACCCGGTGATGCCGATGGAGCATTTGCGGCAATGCGTTCCAGATGGCATGGCTGGAGGTCCAGCCATGCAGGAGGATCAGCGGGGGGCCTTCGCCACTGACGCGCAGGTGGAGTCGTTCGCCGTCATCGGCAATGAAAGTCTGCATGGGAAATCGGTGCCGCCGTATTCGATGGTGTCCGCGGCAGCAATGAAATGCCGGCCTGTCGACTGGAGGTCGCAGTGTATAGCGTTCGGCGCGAAGCGCGAGCGGAGCTTATTGCGCTTTCGGGATTTCCGGGGCCCGGCTTCGATGCCTGGTCAGACTACGAAGCCGTCCGGTCCATCCCTGGGCTTGTCCGCCGGCAGAGAGACTCGGCAGGGAAATTCAAGTAGGCTTCGCGCTGGATGGCTTGCCTGATATCACCGGACAAGGAGTACACCAGCATGCATTTCGGCCACGAGCAGAACATCAGCGTCACTGGCGGGCTCGAAGCAGTCGTAAGACTGCCGAGCGGCGGCTAGGCTTGCCATGGACTACCGTACCCTTGCCTTCTACCTGGCAATCATTTGCATCGTCGTAAGTATCGCGGAGATTATGGTGCGCATGAAGGGGCTGGGCGAGAGAGTCGAGAAGGTCAAGGGGGTCCCCGTAACCAAAAGCCCCAAGCTCGCCCCGCCTATCCTGTTCCTGATCGGCTCCATCATCATGGCGGCGATGACGTTTCCGCGTTGAGCAGCGCCCCCGCTCTCGCCGTCTCGAGACGATTCCGGGGGGCGCGCAGAAGGCCGCGGCGACCTGAGGCTAGTCGCGGCCGTGGCTTCAGCTGCCGGGTTTGCCTTTGCACCCCCAAACCGCGAACAGGGGATCGGCGAAGGCGCGCCGGTCGAAGTACTTGTCGTCGGCGGGTCGCGGCAGGCCGCGCCGGGTTTCCGTGTTCAGTCCGGCGAACCCCGCCGCGTGCAGCAGCCGCAGCACCAGTCCGAGCCGCTCGAATTCGTGCAGCCGGCCCCAGGCCGCGATCGCCTTGGTCGGGAACCAGCGGTCGGAAAACGTGATTGCCAGCAGACCGCCCGGCTTCAGCACCCGCCGCGTCTCGGCCAGCACCTCGCTCGGGCGCACCAGGTATTCGATCGAGGCGGTGCAGATCACGGCGTCGAAGTGCGCGTCGGGCCAGGGCAGCAGCGGGCAGGCGTTGAGGTCCTGTACCACGCGCCGGGCGAGGCGCGGATTGGCGGCGAGTTCCTCGTCGTTGAGGCCGAGGCCGCAAAGACGGACATCGGCATGTGCCGGCAGGTGGCTGTCGTGGCTGGCCATCAGGTCGAGCACCTGCGCGCCGGGCCCCAGCAGGCGGGCATACAACTCGCCGACGGCGGCGCGGCAGCGGGCATCGAGGTGCTGCACCAGGCGCGGACGGGCGTAGAAGGCGGTGTCGGAGGCCTCGTCCCGGCGCGCCAGCGCGCCGGGCGTGAAATGCCAGGCACCATCGACGGCGGGCGGTGCCTGCATGCCGGGACCGTCGAACAGCGTGGCGAGGCGGCTGCCGGATGCCGCCGCATCGGGGACGGGTTCCAGCAGCAGGTGCGGATTGCGCCCGCTCAGCGGATGGTTCGGGTCGAGCAGCAGCCTGCCGCCTGGGCCGATGTCGACCACTCGCACCGGCTGCATGTCGCGCGGGCCGCCGACGGCGCGGCCGAACAGATGGGCGGGAAAGTGGCGACCCGGCTGGAGGTCGGCAGGCAGGCGCATTTCGCCGGCATCCAGTTCGATGCGCGGGTGCCCGGCGGGCCGGCACCAGGGGCTGGCGTCCAGCCGCACCGCGCCACCACGTTGCAGCGCCTCCTCGCCGGCGGCGACCCAGCGGCCGTCAGCACGCAGGGCAGAGGCCGCTACCAGCAGGCGATCGACATGGGTCGCCTGCTCGCTGCACCATTCCAGGCGTGCCTCGATGGCGACGGCGGCGGTTTCGTTCATCGCCGGCCCCGATGAGACGTCGGTGCCGGGCGGAGCGGGGGTTTCGCGGAGCACTGCTCAGCGCCCGCGTAGCCGGCCGCCCGTGCAAAGCTGGCCGTGGAGACTACGGCGCAGCGCGGCCTCCGCCGCCTCCATCAAGCACGCCCCATGCGCTGCAGGCCGCGCATCAGCGCGCCCAGCACGGGCAGCTTGGCGTAAAGCTCCTCGGCGGCATCCCAGTAGTCGCGGTGCAGCACGACCTTGCCATCGGCGTCGAAGCGCAGGTGGCTGGCGCCGCGCACGCAGATCGCCTGCGGTCGCCGGCCGCGGGTGCGGAAGTGGAAATCCCACAGCAGCATCACGCCATCCTCGCCACTTTCGCCGCCGAAGCGGCCGCCGATCACGAAGCGCGGTTTATCGACCTGGGTGAACATGTGGCGGAAGATGCGGGCGATGGCCTCGGTGCCGCGCACCTCGTTGAA
>CAZGQB010000207.1:0-4397 GCA_964527055.1 uncultured Sulfuritalea sp. | reverse complement strand
CGACCAAGGAAGTGCTGCCCATCGTCGCGCTCGACGGCAAGAAAGTCGGCGCTGATGGTACGCCGGGTCCGTTGTTCGCCGGGATGTACGCCTGGTACCAGGAGTTCAAGGCGACGGTGATGCGGGTCGCATGAGCATGGCCGACAGCCTGCTCGAGTTTCCCTGCGACTTCCCGCTCAAGATCATGGGTGCGAACGTCGCGGACTTCGCCCAGACCATTGCCGAAGTGGTACGCATCCATGCCCCCGAATTCGATGCCGCGACCATGTCGATGCGTGCTTCGAAGGCCGGCAACTATCTCGCGCTGACCTGCACGGTGCGTGCCACCTCGCAGGCCCAGCTCGACGCGTTGTATCGTGCGCTGACCGCACACCCGATGGTGCGCGTGGTTCTGTGAGCGTGTTCATCCTGCGCGAACTCGGTCGCGTCGACTACGTGCCGACCTTCGCCGCAATGCAGGAATTCACCGCGACGCGTGGACCGGATACGCCCGACGAACTCTGGCTCTGCGAGCATCCGCCGGTATTCACGCAAGGCCTTTCGGGCAAGCCGGAACACCTGCTGCGCGACATCGGCATCCCCGTGGTGCAGATCGACCGCGGCGGCCAGATCACTTACCACGGCCCCGGCCAGGTCGTGGTCTATCTGCTGCTCGACCTGCGCCGGCGCGAGATCACGGTGCGCGGCCTGGTGAATCGCATCGAGCAGGCGGTGATCGACCTGCTGGCCGGCTACGGCGTCACGGCGGCGCGCCTGGCGGGCGCCCCCGGCGTCTATGTCGGCAAGGCAAAGATCGCCGCGCTCGGCCTGCGCATCAAGCACGGCTGCAGCTATCACGGCGTTTCGCTCAACGTCGACATGGATCTCGCGCCCTACGACGCGATCAACCCTTGCGGCTACGAGGGCATGGCGGTTACCCAGTTGCGTGCGTATTTGCCACAATGGCGCGGCGGCGACGAAACTGCGATAGTCGGCAAGGCGCTGGCCGCACATCTGGCCCGGCAACTGGAAACCAACCACACATGACGATCAAGCAAAAAGGCGAAGCCAAGACCGCGCGCATCCCGATCAAGGTGGTGCCGGCAGAGACCACGCTCAAGAAGCCCGACTGGATCCGCGTCAAAGCCGGCAGCAGCGCCGGCCGCTTTGGCGAGATCAAGCAGATCCTGCGCGAGCACAAGTTGCACACCGTGTGCGAGGAAGCCACCTGCCCCAACATCGGCGAATGCTTCGGCAACGGTACGGCCACCTTCATGATCCTCGGCGACCTGTGCACCCGCCGCTGCCCCTTCTGCGACGTCGGCCACGGCAAGCCGTTGCCGCCCGATGCGGAGGAACCGGAAAAGCTCGCGCGCACCATCGCCGCGATGAAGCTGAAATACGTCGTCATCACCAGCGTCGACCGCGACGACCTGCGCGACGGCGGCGCGCAGCACTTCGCCGCCTGCATCGCCAAGGTGCGCGAGTATTCACCCGGCACGAAAATCGAAGTGCTGGTGCCGGACTTTCGCGGGCGACTGGACATCGCGCTCGACATCCTCGCCGCCACACCACCGGACGTGATGAACCACAACATGGAAACCGTGCCGCGGCTCTACAAGCAGGCGCGCCCCGGCGCCGACTATGCCAATTCGCTGGAACTGCTGAAGGCTTTTCGCGCGCGTGTGCCGGGCGTACCGACCAAGTCGGGTCTGATGGTCGGCCTCGGCGAAACCGACGAGGAAATCCTCGCTACGCTGCGCGACCTGCGCGCCCACGACGTCGAGATGCTGACCATCGGCCAGTACCTGGCGCCCTCCGGCCATCACTTGCCGGTGCTGCGTTACGTGCATCCCGATGTCTTCGCCATGTATGCGCGCGAAGCCACCGCGATGGGCTTCACGCACGCGGCTTCGGCGCCGCTGGTAAGGTCAAGCTACCACGCTGACCGGCAGGCGCACGGCGCCGGAGTTGCCGGCACCTGAAAAGTTATGTCCCCGGCAAAGCCGGGGACGGTATTCCTTGCGGACGGCGCTGGGCGTAGCGGGGGGTTTCGCAGAGCACCGCTCTGCGCCCGCGAAGCCGGGCGGCTATGCAGAGCCGCCCGTGGAGGGACGGCGAAAATCAAGCCCAGTCGCCGCGCAAGGCGGTGACGTCCGTCTGCAGTCGCTCCGGCAAAGCCTCGGTTGCCGGCACGGCGGCACCCGCCACAAGCTCGATCTTGGAGAATAGGCCGCGACGGAAGGGCCGCGTCATCGCCGGACCGTGCTTGCGCGAAAAGAAGCTGCCCCACAGGCCGCGCAGCGCCATCGGCACTACCGGTACCGGGTTGCGCGCCAGGATCCGGGTGATGCCCGGGCGGAAGGGGTTGATGTTGCCGTCGGCGGTGATCTTGCCTTCGGGGAAGATACCGACCAGGTCGCCGGCGTCGAGCGCCTTGCCGACCTCCTCGAAGGCCTTTTCCATCATTGCCGCATCTTCCCTGGCCGGCGCGATCGGGATCGCCTTGCTGCTGCGAAAGACGAAGTTCATCACCGGCCAGCGGAAGATATGGTGGTCCATGACGAAACGGATCGGGCGCGGACAGGCGGCCATGATCACCAGCGGATCGACGAAGCTGACATGGTTGCAAATGATGACCGCCGGCCCTTCTTCGGGCACCGCGTCAAGCTTGCCGACGCGCAGCCGGTACACCGTGTGAATCAGCATCCAGACGATGAAGCGCAGCAGGAACTCGGGCACCAGGCCGTAGATGAACAGCGCCACTGCCGCGTTGCAGATCGCCGCGACGGCGAACAGCATCGGTATGGTCAGGCCGGCGGCCAGCATGCCGGCCGCGGCGGCGGCGCCGACCACCATGAACAGTGCGTTCATGATGTTGTTGGCGGCGATGATGCGGGCGCCGTGCTCGGGGTTCGAGCGTTGCTGCACCAGTGCGTACAGCGGCACGATGAAGAAGCCGCCGAAGATGCCGATCAGCGCCAGGTCGGCCAGCACGCGCCAGGTCGAGGCGGACTGCAGCAGGGCCAGCGCGCCCAGGCCGGCGGCCGGCGTCGCGGGTGAGGCGAAGGCGAGGTCGAGCGCGAACAGCGTCAGGCCGATCGAACCCAGCGGCACCAAGCCCAGCTCGATGCGCTTTGCCGAGAGCTTTTCGCAGAGCAGCGAGCCGACGCCGATGCCGAAGGTGAAGGTGGCCAGCAGCAGCGTCACCGCCGTCTCACTGCCGCCCAGCACGTTCTTGGTGTAGGCCGGGAATTGGGCAAGGAACAGCGCGCCGAACAGCCAAAACCAGGAGATGCCCATGATGGACAGGAACACGGTCTGGTTCTCGCGGGCGAAATTGATGTTGCGCCAGGTCTCGGTCAGCGGATTGGCGCTGATGGATAAAGTCGGCGCCGGCGGCACGGCGATCGGGATCGACTGCGAGGCGATATAACCGCCGACGGCGATCGCCAGGCCGACGATGGTGATCCAGGTGGTGCCGTCGCCGCTGCCGGCGAGCAGGCCGCCCAGCAGCGTGCCGAGCAGGATGGCGACGAAGGTGCCGGCTTCGATCAGCGCGTTGCCGCCGACCAGTTCCTCGCTTTTCAGGTGCTGCGGCAGGATCGCGTACTTGACCGGGCCGAACAGCGTCGAATGCAGGCCGAGCAGGAACAGCGCGACGAAGAGTACGGCGAGGCTGTGCACCAGAAAGCCGGCGCCGGCCACCAGCACGATGCCGATTTCGAGCAGCTTGACCAGCCGCGCCAGCGCCGCCTTGTCGTACTTGTCGGCGAGCTGGCCCGCCGTTGCGGAAAACAGGAAGAAGGGCAGGATGAAAATGCCCGCCGCGAGGTTGGCCAGCAGTTCCGGCTTGAGCGTGGTCCAGCTCGCCGCCTGGAAGGTCAGCAGCACCACCATCGCGTTCTTCAGTACGTTGTCGTTGAGCGCGCCGAGGAACTGGGTGACGAAGAGCGGGGCGAAGCGTCGCGCGCGCAGCAGGCCGGATTGGTTGCTCATGGACGTGTCCTTTGCAGATTCGGGGCGAAGTGGCGGATTTTAGGGTCTATTAGCAATCATCCGGCGGATGGCGTTGAGGCCCGACGCGGATGGATGCAAGGCGGAGGACGCAGGCAAGGGTAATCCCTTGCAAAGTCCGACAACGTAGCAGACGCCGCGTCCGGCCTCAACCCGAAGGGCCAGGTCAACTCGGGCGCGCTGCGGTGTTGCGGCTCCTGGCGAGGTATGAACATCGCGGCGTCGCCGCGCCTTGCATCGCATCCCGATTTGATCCCGGCGCCACCGTCGCATGATTGCTAATAGACCCTAAGTCGTTTGCATGGTTGGCCGGGCAGGCGCGACTCTGGGTGGGCTGGCGGGCGGTGGCAGCGTGTGCAGGCGCAGCGGCGCGTCGCCCAGCCCGGCGCGCGCAATCCAGG
>CAZGQB010000206.1:0-4404 GCA_964527055.1 uncultured Sulfuritalea sp. | reverse complement strand
TTCAGGTACTAGCGCTGCGAGGCGTGGGGGTTCGAGTCCCTTCCTGGGCACCAAGCATGTGATGCGACGACGAAAAAAGCAAGGGCCGCCGGGTTTTTCCCAACGGCCCTTGGCTTTTTGTGCGGCTGGTCACAGAAACGGATGCCGCAACACGATGGTCTCCTCCCGGTCCGGTCCGGTCGAAATCATGTCGATCGGCACCCCGCACAGGGTTTCCATGCGCTTGATGTAATTTTGCGCCGTCTTCGGCAGTCCGTCGAAAGACTTGACGCCCACCGTACTCTCGTTCCAGCCGGGCATCGACTCATACACCGGTTCGCAGCGCTCCAGATCGTCCGCGCCCACGGGCAGGATGTCCGTGAACTTGCCGTCGAGCTTGTAACCGGTGCACAGTTTCATTTCCTCGATGCCGTCGAGCACGTCGAGCTTCATCACGCACAGTCCGGAAACGCCGTTGATCTGGATGGCGCGCTTCAGGGCCGCCGCGTCGAACCAGCCGCAGCGACGGGCGCGACCGGTAGTGGCGCCGAATTCGTGGCCCTTGGTCGCCATGTGCTTGCCCACCGGATCCTGCTTGTCGAGCGCGTCGTAGAGTTCCGTCGGGAAGGGGCCGCTGCCGACGCGAGTGGTATAGGCCTTGGTAATGCCCAGTACGTAGTGCAGCATGCCCGGGCCGACGCCGGCTCCGGTCGACGCACCGCCGGCAACGCAATTCGACGAGGTGACGAAGGGATAGGTACCGTGGTCGATGTCGAGCAAGGTACCCTGCGCACCCTCGAACAGGATGTTGGCACCGCCCTTGTGGGCCTCGTATAGCGAACGCGGCACGTCGGCGATCATCCGGGTCAGCCGTGGCGCCAGAGCCATGGCGCCGTCGAACACCTGCTGGAAATCGACGGGATCGGCACCGAGATAATTCTTCAGCGTGAAGTTGTGGTAATCGAGGACTTCCGCGAGCTTTTCGGCAAAGCGCTTGGGGCGCAGCAGGTCCTGCACGCGCAAGCCGCGCCGCGCAACCTTGTCCTCGTAGGCCGGACCGATCCCACGCCCCGTGGTGCCGATCTTCTTCGCACCCTTGGCCGCCTCGCGTGCCATGTCGAGCGCCTGGTGGTAGGGCAATATCAGCGTGCACGCCTCGGAAATGCGCAGGCGCGCGTCGGCATCCACCCCCGCCGCCTTGAGTTCGTCGAGTTCCTTGGTCAGCGCATCGGGCGACAGCACCACGCCGTTGCCGATGTAGCAAGTGACGCCGTCGCGCAAGATGCCGGACGGCACCAGGTGCAGTACGGTCTTCTTGCCACCGATGACCAGGGTATGCCCGGCATTGTGTCCGCCCTGGAAGCGCACCACGGCTTGGGCATGGTCGGTCAGCCAATCCACGATCTTGCCCTTGCCTTCGTCGCCCCACTGGGTGCCGACGACGACCACGTTCTTTGCCATTTCAGCCTTCCTTCAGGGATTCAATGATCCAGTTGTCGCCGCTGCGTACCAGAATCCGGTCGCAGCCGGCTTCGCGCCAGGTGCCGTCGTGCCCGGGCAGGGCCAGAGCCACACGCTCGCCCTGCGCGCGCAGGCGCAGGGCTTCGGCGTGCATGGCATCGTCCTCGGGCCAGGGGGCCAGAATCGCACCGCGCGGTTCGCCTTCCGGCGAAAGGCGCGCAAGTTCACGCAGGTCCATGGAAAAGCCGGTGGCCGGCCGGGCGCGCCCGTAGGAGCGGCCGAAATCGTCGTAGCGCCCGCCCAGGGCCACGGCACCCGGATTGCCGGCGCAATACGCGGCAAAGGCAACTCCGCTGTGGTAGTGGTAACCGCGCAGATCGGCCAGGTCGAAGCTCAGCGGCAAGTCGGCGAGCGCGTCCGCCAGGCGCTGCAGGTCGGAAAGCGCGGCAGTGATCTCGGGCAGGGCAGGCAAGGTCTTTGCCGCGCGCGCCAGTATTTGCCGGTCGCCGTAAAGTTCGGGCAGGACCAGCAACGCCGAGCGGACCGGATCGGCCACCGAGTTCAGCAGTTCGCGCACGGCCGGCACGTCCTTGCCCTGCAGGGCGCCGAACAGCTCTTCTTCAGCCTCGGGCGTCAATCCGGCCAGTTTGGCGAGGACGCGAAAAACCGCAACGTGCCCGAGGTCGAGACGCGAAACCTTGATGCCGCAGCAGCCCAGGGCTGCAGCAAGCAACCTGATCACCTCGATGTCGGCCTCCAGCGCGACGTGCCCATATAGTTCGGCACCTATCTGCAGGGGTTCGCGCGTGGCATTGAAGCCCGCCGGCAGCGTGTGCAGGGCGCTGCCGCAATAGCACAGCCGGGTTACGCCCCTGCGATTCAGCAGATGGGCATCGATGCGTGCCACCTGCGGCGTGATGTCGGCGCGCAGGCCCATGCTGCGCCCGGAGAGCTGATCGACCAGCTTGAACGTGCGCAAATCGAGGTCATGGCCACTGCCGGTGAGCAGCGACTCGACGTATTCGAGCAGCGGGGGGATGACGAACTCGTAACCGTTGCCGGCAAACTCGTCGAGCAGGGCGCGGCGCAGCGCCTCGATACGCGCGGCATCGCGCGGCAGCACGTCTTCGATCGCTTCGGGCAGAAGCCAGCGCCGGTTTGTCATTATGGTCAGCGGAAGATGGTGAGCAGAACCACGCCGACCAGCATCGAGGACAATCCGATGAACCGGATCTGCCCGTCGCTGAGTTCCGTCACGCGCCGAAAGGTTTCGCGCCACACGCGCGGCGCAAGAAAGGGCAGAAGGCCTTCGATCACCAGCATCAGGGCGAAAGCCAGCAGCAGGAGATTGAGCATCGCAAACCGGTACCGATCCTGTTTACTTGCCCTTGCCGCTGTTCTTCAGGTATTTGAAGAACTCGGAATTGGGCTCGATCACCATGAGGTCGCCCTTGTTGCGGAAGCTGCCGCGATAGGCTTCGAGGCTGCGATAGAAAGCATAGAACTCGGCATTCTCACCAAAGGCGCGGCCATAGATTCCCGCTGCCTTGGCATCGCCCTCGCCCTTGATCTTCTGCGCATCGCGATAGGCCTCGGCGAGGATGACCTCGCGCTGCCGGTCGGCATTGGCCCTGATTTTTTCGGCCTCGGCGGCACCCTCCGCACGCAATTCGCTGGCCACGCGTTTGCGTTCGGTCTCCATGCGGCGGTAGACCGACTCGGAAACTTCCGGCGGCAGGTCGACCCGCTTCAGTCGCACGTCGACGATTTCGACGCCGATCGAGCGCATCTCGGTATCGGCCTTCTTCTTCACCACGACCATGATGTCGTCGCGCGCACCGGAAACTACGTCATGCACCGTGCGCCGGCCGAACTCCTCGCGCAGTCCCGCATTGACGGTCTGCGCCAGGCGCGTTTTGGCCAGGGCTTCGTCACCGCCGACCGACACGTAGTACTGCTTGACGTCGTGGATGCGCCACTTGACGAAGGAATCCACCAGCACCGGCTTCTTCTCGGCCGTCAGGAAACGCTCGGGCTCGGGGGAATCGAGGGTCAGGATGCGCTTGTCGAATATCCGGACGTTCTGGATCAGCGGCCACTTGAAGTTGAGACCGGGCTCGGAAACGACTTCCTTGATCTCGCCGAGCTGGAAAATGATGGCGAACTGCCGCTGATCGACGGTAAAAATCATCATGGCGAACAGCGCCAGCAGGCCGAAGGCGAACGAGGCAACGAAAGAAAGATGGCGCTGCATTATCGTTCTCCCCTTTCACGCGAGCCCAGGTTGCCGCGCGTGCGTACATCACCCGGCGCCGAACGCTCGCTCTGCGGCGGCGCATCGGGCGTGGCAACCGCCGCTCCCGGATTGACGCGCGGTAAGGGGGCTACCTCGACCGTCGCCGGCGCGGCAGGAGTTGCAGCGCCTGCCGCCTGCATCAGCTTGTCGAGCGGAAGGTAGAGCAGGTTACCGGATCCCTTGGAGTCCATCATCACCTTGCTGGTATTGGCGTACACCTGTTGCACGGTTTCGAGATACATCCGGCTGCGCGTTACTTCCGGTGCCTTGCTGTATTCGGCAAGGACCTGCTTGAAGCGCGATGCATCGCCCTCGGCGGTGACGATGATGCGCTGGCGGTAGCCGGTGGCCTCCTCCATCAGTCGCGACGCCGCGCCGCGCGCCCGCGGAATCACGTCGTTGGCGTAGGCCTCGCCTTCGTTCTTCTGCCGCTCGCGATCCTGTCCCGCCTTGACCGCGTCATCGAACGCGGCCTGCACCTGTTCCGGCGGCTGGGTGCTCTGCATATTGACCGAGCGGATCAGGATGCCGGTCTTGTAGCGATCGAGGATGTCCTGGATCAGCTTCTGGGTATTCGCAGCGATCTGGTCGCGCCCCTCGTAGAGCACGAAGTCCATCTTGCTCTTGCCGACCACTTCGCGGATCGCGGTCTCCGCCGCCTGCATCAC
>CAZGQB010000205.1:2014-4414 GCA_964527055.1 uncultured Sulfuritalea sp. | reverse complement strand
TGACCTACCTGAAGAACTGGGACAAGCTGTTCGAGTCGCCCTTCAAGTCCGACGTGTATTTCTTTTCCACGCGGCAGAAGCTCGACCGCAAGTGGGGCACGCCGAATCCGGTGACCATCCGCGACAAGGATTTCGGCATGGTGCGGCTGCGCGCCTTCGGCATCTACGCCTTCCACCTGACCGACCCGAAGGCCTTCCACACCACGATCTCCGGCACGCTGGAGCGCTACGGCACGGAAGAACTCGAAGGCCAGCTGCGCAACACCATCGTCGGCCACATCGCCGACATCTTCGGCGAATCGGGCGTGCCCTTCATCGACATGGCCTCGAACCAGCTCGAGTTCGGCAACGCGCTGAAAGCCAAGATGGAGCCGATGTTCCAGGCTTACGGCCTGGCGCTGGACAGCCTCAACGTGCAGAACATCTCGCTGCCCGAAGAGCTGCAGGCCATGCTCGACAAGCGCATCGGCGTGAACATCATGGGCGGCATGCAGGCCTACACCCAGTTCCAGACCGCCGAGGCCATACCGCTCGCCGCGGCGAACGAGGGCGGTCTCGCGGGGCTGGGCGCCGGCGTCGGCGTCGGTTTCGGCGTCGGCCAGCAGGTCGCGGCATCGATGGCGCAATCGCTGAATCCGGCGGCGGCCGCCGCCGTGGCGCCGGCGCCGACTTCCGCGGCAGCGGCGCCAGTCTCGGCCGACGAGGTCGTCGCCACCATCGAAAAGCTGCACGCGCTGGTCGGCAAGGGCATGCTGTCGCAAGCCGAGTTCGACGCGAAGAAGGCGGAATTGTTGAAGAAACTCGGCTGACGCCATCCACCGAACGCGGGCCATGCCCTTCAGCGCCAACTGCCCGGCCTGCGGCGCGCCGGTCGTCTTCAAGTCCGCGGCGTCCTTCCACGGCGTCTGCGAGTTCTGCCGCAGCACGCTGGTGCGCCACGGCGGCGACCTGGAAAACCTCGGCCGCATGGCCGACCTGCTCGAAGACGCCTCGCCGATCCGGCTCGGCAGCGAGGGCCGCTACAAGGGCGTGCATTTCGCCGTGGTCGGCCGCATCCAGCTCAAGTATGAATCCGGCATCTGGAACGAATGGCACCTGCTGTTCGACGACCAGCGCAGCGGCTGGCTGTCGGATGCCGGCGGCGAATATGCGGTCAGCTTCCTCACGCCGCCGGGCGCGCCGCTGCCGGAGTTCGCCGCGCTCAAGCCGGATGTCGAACTGAAGCTGGCCGGGCGCGACTTCACCGTCACCAACCTGGAAGAGGCGATGTGCATCTCGGGCGAGGGCGAACTGCCTTTCGCCTTCGGCGCCGGCTATCCCGCGCAACTGGCCGACCTGCGCACGACGGGCGAGGCCGAGGCCGCCTTCGCCAGCATCGACTATTCCGAAACGCCGCCGCTGGTCTTCGTCGGCGAGTCGCTGCCCTTCGCCGCCTTCCATTTCGCCAACCTGCGCGGCGAGCAGGCGGCGAAGCCGGCCGGCGCGGTCAAGGCGCTGCAATGCCCGGCCTGCGGCGGCGCCATCGGCATCCACGACAAGGCGGTGCAAAGCGTCGCCTGTCCGTCCTGCCTCAGCGTGCTGGAACCCGCCAACGAAAACCTGACCATCCTGCAAAAGGCCGCCGCCGCGACGCGCATCGAACCGCTGATCCCGCTCGGCAGCGTCGGGCACTTCCTCGGCAAGGACTGGACCGTGATCGGCTTCCAGCAACGCGTCATCACCGCCGAAGGCGTCGACTATCCCTGGCAGGAATACCTGCTGCACCACCCGCAGGAGGGCTTTCGCTGGCTGGTGGAATCGACCGGGCACTGGAGCTGGGTCAGCCCCCTGGCGAAGCCGCCGCTCTATAGCAACGGCCAGCCCGCGGCGATCCACGGCGACCAGGTGTTCACCCGCTTTGCCGCCGGCTCGGCCGAAACACGCTACGTGATCGGCGAATTCACCTGGAAGGTCAAGGTCGGCGAAACCTGGGAGCTGCTCGACTTCATCGCCCCGCCGAAAATGCTCAGCCGCGAATCCAGCCATAACGAGTCCACCTGGTCGCTCGGCGAGTATCTGCCGGCGGAGGAAGTGGCGGCGGCGTTCAAGCTCGCCAAGGCGCTGCCGGCACCCTCCGGCATCGCGATGAACCAGCCCAATCCGCGCAAGGAAAGCCACCGCCGGGTCTGCGGCATGTTCTGGAAGTTCGCGGCGCTGGCCGTCCTCGCCCAGCTGCTGTGGATCTTCATCCTCGGCGGGCGCACGCTGCTCGACCAGCGCCTGGTGTTCTCGCCGAAGAACGACGAGCCTGTCACCACGCAGACCTTCCGCCTCGACGGCAAGGCCCGCAACCTGGTGCTGCGCCACGACACCGACCTCGACAACAACTGGCTCGGGCTGGGCCTGACCCTGATCGAGAAG
>CAZGQB010000205.1:0-1914 GCA_964527055.1 uncultured Sulfuritalea sp. | reverse complement strand
CTCGGCCTCGGCGTGCTGATCGCCGGCCTGGTCACCTCGCCGGCATTGATCGGCAGCCAGTGGAGCGGCAAGCGCCTGAAGCGCCAGGTGGCCAGCCTCGAAGAGCAGAATCGCGGCCTGCAGCAGCGCGTCACCGAACTCGACGCGCAACTCGAATCCCTGCTCGCAGCGCAGGCCCTCGCCCCGACGGCGGCGCTGATCGAACAGAAACCCTGAAGGCAAAAAGTCGGCGCCGACGGGACGGCAGTTTCGGTCCTGTTCCAACTGCGCCGCCGACGCTGCCGACCCCGACATGCAACGTCCCCTGCTGGTTTCCGTTTTCATCGTCGCCTCCTGCGGGCTGGCCTACGAGCTGATCGCCGGCGCGCTGGCGAGCTACCTGCTGGGCGATTCGGTGACGCAGTTTTCCACCGTGATCGGCGCCTACCTGTTCGCCATGGGCATCGGCTCCTGGCTGTCGAAGCACGTCGGCGGCAACCTGCTGGTGCGCTTCGTCCAGATCGAACTGCTGGTCGGACTGGCGGGCGGCATCTCGGCCGGATTGCTGTTCCTGCTGTTCACGCTGCACGCCGGGCCTTTCCGCTTCACGCTCTACGGCCTGGTGCTGCTGATCGGCATCCTTGTCGGCCTCGAAATCCCGCTGATCATGCGCATCCTCAAACGCGAGGTGGCCTTCAAGGACCTCGTGGCGCAGGTGCTGACTTTCGACTACATCGGCGCGCTGGCCGTGTCGGTGCTGTTTCCGCTGCTGCTGGCGCCACACCTCGGCCTGGTCAGGAGCGCGCTGCTGTTCGGCCTGCTGAACGCCCTGGTCGCCGCCTGGGCCCTGTGGCTGTTCCGCGCCCAGCTCGGCACCCTGCCGGCGCTGCGCGCGCAATGCGCGGCGGTGATCGGCGTGCTCGCCATCGCCTTCGGTTTCGCCGGCCAATTCGTCAGCCTGGCCGAGGCCAACCTCTACAACGAGGACATCGTGCACGCCGAATCCAGCCCCTACCAGCGCATCGTCGTCACGCGCTGGCGCGACGAGACGCGGCTCTACCTCAACGGCAACCTGCAGTTTTCCTCGCGCGACGAATACCGCTACCACGAGGCGCTGGTGCATCCCGGGCTGGCCAGTCTGCCCGGCGCGCGCAAGATCCTGGTGCTGGGCGGCGGCGACGGCATGGCGGTGCGCGAAATCCTCAAGTACCCGCAGGTGGAAAGCATCACGCTGGTCGACCTCGATCCGCGCATGACCGAACTGTTCGCGCGATCGACGCTGCTGCGCGACCTGAATGCAAATGCGCTGGCCTCGAAGAAGCTGACGATCATCAACGCCGATGCGCTGCAATGGCTGGAGCAATCGCCGGAAATGTTCGACTTCGTCGTCGCCGACTTCCCCGATCCGTCCAACCACAGCCTGGGCAAGCTCTACTCGACGGCCTTCTACCGGCTATTGAAACAGCATGTCGCCGAAAGCGGCCGCATCGTGGTGCAGGCTACCTCGCCGCTGCATGCGCGGGAAAGTTTCTGGACCGTGGTCGCCACGCTGGAAGCCGCCGGCTGGCAGACCGCGCCCTATCACGCGCTGGTGCCCAGTTTCGGCGAATGGGGCTTCATCCTCGCCGGCCGCCGCGAGTACCGGCCGCCCATGACCATTCCGGTGCCGACGCGCTTCGTCACGCCCGACGCCCTGCCCGCGCTGTTCCACTTCCCCGCCGACATGGCGCGCGTCCCCGCCGAACCCAACCGCCTCGACAACCAGAACCTGGTGCGCATCTTCGAGCGCGAGTGGGGCCGGGTGCAGGCGCAGTAAGCGCTTGATTGCCGTTTGTTCCGCTGGCACAATTGCATCACAAATGTAATGCAAGGAGATGCCATGAAAACCGCCGCCATTCCCGCCGTCCGCGTTCCCCCTGAACTGCGCCAGGCCGC
>CAZGQB010000204.1:0-4418 GCA_964527055.1 uncultured Sulfuritalea sp. | reverse complement strand
GGATCGACGATGTCGAATTTTCCTGCGAGGATGCCGGTCGTTCCGAGATTGATTTCCTGTGCCGCATCATCGAGGCGGTGATCAAGGAAGGCGCGTCCACCATCAACATTCCGGACACCGTCGGCTACAACGTTCCGGAGCAGTATGCGAACCGGATTCAACAGCTGCGCGAACGGATCCCGAATTCCGACAAGGTGATCTGGTCGGTACATTGCCATAACGACCTGGGCCTGGCCGTGGCCAACAGCCTCGCCGCCGTGATGGCGGGGGCACGCCAGGTCGAATGCACCATCAATGGCCTCGGCGAGCGCGCCGGCAATGCCGCGCTGGAGGAAATCGTCATGGCGGTGCATACCCGGCAGGACGTGTTCCCCTGCGCCACCCGCATCGATACCACGCAGATCGTCGGCGCATCGAAGATGGTGTCCAGCATTACCGGATTCCCGGTGCAGCCCAACAAGGCGATCGTCGGCGCCAACGCATTTGCGCACGAGTCCGGCATCCACCAGGACGGCGTGCTGAAACACCGCGAAACCTACGAGATCATGCGCGCCGAAGACGTCGGCTGGAACGCCAACAAGCTGGTGCTGGGCAAGCATTCCGGGCGCACCGCATTCAAGGCCCGCCTCAAGGAACTCGGCATCGAGGTCGAAAGCGAGCAGGTCCTGAATCTGGCGTTCACCCGTTTCAAGGAGCTGGCCGACAAGAAGCACGAAATTTTCGACGAGGATCTGCACGCCCTGATGAGCGATGAAATGGTTCTGCCCGAAGACGAGCACTATGCGCTCGTGTCATCGATGTTCCACTCGGAAACCGGCGAGGTCCCGCAGGCCCGTCTGACGCTCTCGGTGGAAGGCAGCGAGCGGCATGCCGAATCGAGCGGCAGCGGTCCGGTCGATGCGACCTTCAAGGCGATTGAAAGCGTCGCTGCGAGCGGTTCCGAACTGCTGCTTTACTCGGTAAACGCCATTACGACGGGTACCGATGCGCAAGGCGAGGTGACGGTGCGCCTGTCGAAGGACGGCCGCATCGTCAACGGGCAGGGCGCCGATACGGACATCGTGGTTGCTTCCGCCAAGGCCTATCTCAACGCGCTGAACAAGCTGTGTTCGGGGCAGGAGAAACTCAATCCGCAGATCTGAGGCCCAAGGACGGCGCCGTCACGCGGGCATGGCCGAGGCAACCGGCGAACAGCAGCGTCGCCAGGAGGATCTCGGCCATCGCCAGCGTCCGGCTCGCGCCCTGGTCGGAGAATGCGCGCACCGCGCCTTCGGCGACATAAACCAGGGAAAGCAGCGACGTCCATTGATGGGTGTAGCGCTTGCCGCGCAGGATGCCGAACACCGGGAACAGGAGCGGCAGGGCTTTCAGCGCCAGCATCGAGCCGCCGGGACGCAGCGGGGCCAGCCAGAGTTCCCATGCGAGGCATAGAAACAGCAATCCGACCAGGCTGATCGATGCGAGCCGGTTGAACCAGGGATTCACGATGCGAGCTTTTTGGCGATCGTCGCCAGACGACGTCCCAGTGCGACGGCGAGCTGCTTTTCCGCATCGCTGGCGGCGGTGGTTCCACCCGGGCCGCTGACATGGCTGGCACCGTAGGGCGTACCGCCCTCGCGCGTTTCGGAAAGCGCCCCTTCGGTGTAGGGGATGCCGAGGACGACCATGCCGTGATGGAGCAGCGGCAGCATCATTGACAGCAGCGTGGACTCCTGTCCGCCGTGCATCGAGGCCGACGCGGTAAACACCGCTGCCGGCTTGCCCGCCAGGGCGCCCTTGAGCCACAGTCCGCTGGTGGAGTCGAGGAAGTACTTCATCGGCGCGGCCATGTTGCCAAAACGGGTCGGGCTGCCCAGGGCCAGGCCGATGCATTCCTCGAGGTCGACGGCCTCGACATAAGGCGCGCCGGACTCGGGAATCGCCGCTTCCGTTGCTTCGCAGGCCGCCGAAACTCTGGGTACGGTGCGCAGGCGTACGGTGACGCCGGGCGTCTGCTCGATACCGCGGGCGATATGGCGCGCGAGTTCCCTGACCGAGCCGTGATGGCTGTAGTAAAGCACCAGAACGTCCCCGGTCCCGCCCGCCGTCTTCATCATGCCGCCTCCGCTAGAATTCGATTATATGTGGCTACTCGCACCTTTCCGGTTGATTCAACGCACGGCGAGCCGGTTCCATGGCGAACATTACGTGCAAACCGCGGCCGCGCTTTCATTTGCCACCCTGATCGGCCTGGTGCCGATGATAGCCGCAGCGTTCGCCGTGATTTCCTATTTGCCGGTGGGTGTCGGCCTGGGTCCGGCATTGCAGAAGTTCCTGCTCGCCAATCTGTTGCCTGACAAGGCCGGCATCATCATCGCCAAATATATCGGCCAGTTTGTGTCGCGCGCAGGGCAGGTGACGTTTTTCGGGGTTGCGGTGCTCGCCGCGACGGCCCTGTTGCAGATGCTTACCATCGAGCGCGCCTTCAACCAAATCTGGCATGTCAAGTCCAACCGCCCGTTCCTTCGGCGCCTGGCCATGCATGGTCTTGCGTTGCTGCTGGGGCCGCTGGCATTCGGCGCCAGCCTGGCGGCGATCTCGTTCGTCACCAGCGTTTCATTCGGTCTTGTCGACGAACCCGTCTGGGTAAGTCGATTCGTGCTGAGAAGCCTGTTGCCCTTCGTCTTCATGTCGGCACTGTTCGGCCTGCTCTATTGGACGGTGCCCAACAAGCCCGTGAAAGCCTGGCATGCGGCCTTGGGCGGCATCATCGCGGCATCGGGATTCGCGCTCCTGCAGGAACTTTTCACGCTCTATATCGCAACCTGGTTCAAGCTGAATGCCGTGGTCTATGGGGCCTTCTCCGCGATACCGGTGTTCCTGGTCTGGCTTTACGGGTCCTGGAGCGTGATCCTCGTCGGCGCCCTCATCGTTGCTGAACTGCCGCAATCGAGGCGGGCCTAATTTGCGGCCGGGTTCCGGATGAACTCGAAAACTTCGATGCTCGAGGTTTCGACCAGGCTGCGGTGCGGCATGCATTCGGCGACCTGCAACTGGTCTCCGTGTTCCTGCAGCAAGGTGAACGGGCGGACATTGTGATCCCCGCGCACGGTCAGAATCGCTTCGCCGCGGCTCAGGTTCGGCAAGGCCGGGAGCAGCAGGGCGGGAATCGGCGGTGCCGATGCGCGGCCGGCCAATGTCTGTATCCGCACCGGCTTCGCCGACGGCGCGATGACTTCCAGGCCCATCTCGACATGGCTGCTGCTCCTGCTGCGAGCCCAACGCACAAGGCAGATCTGCCAGTCGGCACCATCGCCGGTACGCAGGCCCACGGCACAACCGGCGACGATGCCGGGTACCTCGCCGACGACGTGAGCGATCGCGTAGCCGGACGGGCCCTCGTTGAGTACCGTCCAGTCACTGTAGGTAAGTTCGCAGGCGTTGGATTCGGGCGCCTGTCCCGCGTCGCCAGCCAAAGTCGCCCACAAGCTGCTCAACTGGGTGCAGACATCCACCGTGAGCGAATGGACGCGCCGGTTGAAACTTCTGCGCCGCGGTGCGGTCCAGCACAGTCGCGCCCGTTCCAGTGCATTGCGGTAGTCGGCTCCGGCCGCCTGTAGCGGCAAACCGAGCGACGAGGGAGGGATGCCATCGTTCAGCTGGTCCAGATGGCGCGCCGCCAGCCCGGCGAGTTCGCCGAAGCGGAAGTAGAGGCACGGTCCGCCATCGGGCATCAGGCGCAGCAGGGCGACCGGCGGTTGATCGAGGCTGGCGTCCAGCCAGAACCAGTCCCCGGCGCCTTCGGGACGAATCATGTCGATCCGCGTGGCTGCCGCGTTGGTTTCAAGATAATCGGCAAGGAAGGCGATTTCACGCGGCGTGAGTCCTTCCGGCTGGGCGGCGGTGAGCGCCAGCATGGCCTTGAAACGGGCGTCGATTGCACTTATTTCGGCGGGAAGCGTGGCCGTCGGGTCGACTGTTTCGTGGGCTGCGTGATAGAGCGCCTGGGCGTTGCGCCAAAAATTTATGGGCGTCGGAATCGCGATCAGCAGGGTGGCGAGCAATTGCCGCGACAAATTGATCATCCCCTGCAGGCAGATCTGGGGCCTGCTGCGATGGACCTTGGCCAGTTCCTGCGGCTCGGCGTCGCCGGTGACCTTCAGCCAGGTTTCCCCCAACTCGGCACGCAGGCCGATCAGGCCCTGGGCTACCGTACCCAGATGCATCGGCAAGGGCAGCTTGACGTCGAGCAGCATCGGGGTCAGCGCGTCATCGATGCGATCGGCGCGCTGCTGCAGCAGTTCGTCGATCTTGAGGCGGTGCAATACCGGTAGGTCCAGCGAAGCAATCGCCGCCAAATGATTGCGCAGGGGCACCAGATCGAGCAGGGGATCTTCCGGCGGCGGCTTGGCGAGCCAGTCCAGCACCTGTTGAAGCTT
>CAZGQB010000203.1:0-4421 GCA_964527055.1 uncultured Sulfuritalea sp. | reverse complement strand
CTATGTTCAGCGTGGGATGCATGGATTTTGCGGCGGGGCAGCCAAAGAGGGGCGCAAACAGCGCGCGAAGGCCGCAATTCTATCCCGGGATACCGTCCTGGCCCAGAGGGGTCGGGACATACTATGAACACAATGCCATTGTCCGCAGTCACCGTCCTCGACCGCATCCGCGTCGTCCTCTCGCGCCCCAGCCATCCGGGCAATATCGGCGCGGCGGCGCGGGCCATGAAGGCCATGGGGCTGTCGCGGCTGGTGCTGGTGAATCCGAAGCTGTTTCCCGATGCCCAGGCCGATGCCATGGCGGCGGGCGCCACCGACCTACTGGTTCAGGCCGAGGTCGTATCTTCGTTGCCGGAAGCCCTGAGCGGCACCGTGCTGGCCGTGGCGATGACGGCGCGGCGCCGGGAACTGGCGGTACCGGCCTTGTGGGCTCGCGATGCTGCGGCGGAACTGGTTTCCATTGCCGCCGGCGAAGACGTTGCACTGGTGTTCGGTAACGAGACCTCGGGCCTTTCCAACGATGAGCTCGCAATGTGCCGGCGTTGGGCGATGATTCCCGTCAACCCGGAATTTAGTTCGCTCAACCTTGCTGCCGCCGTGCAGGTGATGTGCTACGAACTGCGGCTGGCGGCGCTCGACCCCGGTGCGCCGCCGGCCATTGCCGGTGCCGGCGAAATTGCCAGCCATGACGAGGTGGAAGGTTTGATCGCGCATGTCGAGCGTGCCGCCCTGTCCAGCGGTTTCCTCGATCCGGCCAGCCCCAAGCGCCTGATCCCGCGGCTGCGACGGATGTTTTCCCGCGCCGCGCCGGAGAAGAAAGAGGTTGATATCCTGCGGGGCCTCCTGGCGGCATTGGAAAAGCCGCTTCCGGCCCGAAATGCAAATAAAACTTGACCTCCGCGCTGGGGATTTCTACCATTTCAGCAAGTTCTAATAAAAGACCGCTCCATGTTCGCCCATCTGCGTGAAGACATTTCCTGCGTTTTCGAACGCGATCCTGCCGCCCGTTCCACATGGGAGGTGCTGACCTGCTATCCGGGCTTCCATGCACTGACGCTGCATCGGTTCGCGCACTGGCTTTGGAGCGCCCGTTTGCGCTGGCTGGCGCGTTTTGTTTCCCATTTCACGCGCTGGGTCACGGGTATCGAGATCCATCCCGGGGCAACCATCGGTCGCCGGGTCTTCATCGACCACGGCATGGGCGTGGTCATCGGCGAGACTGCGGTGATCGAGGACGAATGCACGCTGTATCACGGCGTCACGCTGGGCGGTACCTCCTGGAGCAAGGGCAAGCGCCATCCCACCCTGCAGCGCGGTGTGGTGATCGGCGCCGGCGCCAAGGTACTGGGACCGATTACCCTTGGGCCTGGCGCCAAGGTGGGATCGAACGCCGTGGTGGTGCGCGATGTCCCCTCGGGGGCGACCGCGGTTGGCATCCCGGCGCGCATCATCGAGGATCGCAACGAGATAGATCGCGAAGTGAAGGCCGGCCAGATGGGCTTCTCCGCCTATGCCGTGACCCGCGCCGAGGACGATCCGCTGGCACTGGCGATTCACGGCCTGCTCGATCACGCGGTCGAAACCGACAGGCGCATCGAGGCCTTGCTGAAAACCATGGAGCGCTGCGGGGTATCGCTTGATGACGATGTCGCCACCGCCGACAAGTTCGACCCAAATTATTTGTCGAAGATAGTTGACTAAAACACTCGGGATCCCATATAGTTGATGGAAATGCTCAGGTATTGGCCTGACGCGTTTCCCGAATGTAACCACCCGACGGAGAAATACCATGAGATTGACGACCAAAGGACGTTTTGCCGTGACCGCGATGATCGACCTTGCCCTGCGCCAGCATGCGGGCCCGGTCACCCTGGCCGGCATCAGCGAGCGTCAGAAGATTTCGCTTTCCTACCTTGAGCAACTGTTCGGCAAGTTGCGCCGCCGCCAGCTGGTTTCCAGCGTGCGCGGCCCGGGTGGCGGCTACAACCTGGCCAAGCCGCTTGAGGCGGTGTCGGTTTCCGACATCATCCATGCGGTGGATGAGACGCTCGATGCGACCAATTGCGGTGGCATGGGCAATTGCTCCGAGGATCAGAAGCCCTGCATGACCCACGAACTGTGGACCAGCCTCAACGAAAAGATGTTCGAGTACCTCAACTCGGTCACCCTTGCCCAGCTGGTAGCCCAGCAACGGGAGCGCAGCGGTGTCACCGCCGTGATGCACGACGAACGCCCGCTGCGCCGCGTGCGCCGTACGACCGAGGAACTCGCCGCCGCTTGAGTGTCCGCCGCAATGTTCGCTCCTGTCTACTTCGACCACAACGCCACCACGCCGCTAGATCCGCGCGTGCTGGACGCCATGCTGCCCTACCTGCGCGAGCAGTTCGGCAATGCGTCGAGCCGTCACGAATACGGTCGCGCGGCGCGGCGCGCGATCGACGAGGCGCGGCAGAGGGTGGCTTATGCGGTCGGCGCCCATCCGACCGAAGTGGTATTTACCAGCGGCGGTTCCGAAGCCAACAATCTGTTCCTCAAGGGTGCGGCGGCTTGTCTTGCACCGGGCACAGTGGCGATAACCGCCATCGAACATCCCTGCGTGCGCGAGCCGGCAAAGCAACTGCAGCGCACCGGCTGGAGGCTGCGCGAGATTGCGGTCGATGAAAATTGCCGTGTCGCCGGCGCCGACTTTTTGGCGGCATGTGAAGAAAAGCCGGCGCTGGTATCGGTCATGCTGGCCAACAACGAGACGGGTGTCGTGCAGGACGTGGCGGCGCTGGCGGCGCAAGCCGGGTCCGCGCGCGCCTGGTTCCATACCGACGCGGTGCAGGCCTTCGGCAAGCGGCGCATCGATTTCCGCGCCCTCAACGCTGCCGGCGTGCATGCCCTGACCCTGTCCGCGCACAAGCTGGGCGGGCCGAAAGGCGCCGGTGCGCTGGTGGTGGACAAGCGGGTGGAACTGCAGCCCCTGATCGCCGGTGGCGGTCACGAGCGCGGCCTGCGCTCGGGCACGGAAAACGTCGCGGCGATCGTCGGTTTCGGCCTTGCCGCGGAGTTGGCAACGGCGCAGCTCGACACCCGCACCCGGCAGCTTGAGGCATTGCGCACGGAACTTGAAGCGGGCCTGGCGGCGCAGGGAGCGAGCATTTTCGCCTGCGCTGCGGAACGTCTGCCGAACACCAGCTACTTCGCCTTCGCCCGCATCGACGGCGAAACCCTGGTGGGCAAGCTGGATCGCGCCGGGTTTGCCGTGGCTGCCGGCGCCGCGTGTTCCAGCGCCAATCCCGAACCTTCGCGGGTGCTGCTGGCGATGGGTGTTCCATCCGCACTCGCGCGCGGCGCCGTGCGGGTCAGTCTTGGTGTCGATAATGGCGCGGCGCAGGTAGGTGATTTCCTGGCCGCGCTGAATACTACAATCCTGCAACTCAAGGGCCTCAGGGCCCTCACTAGCTGAACTGGAGAAACTGTCAATGAAACTGCCGGTGTACCTCGACTACTCTGCAACCACCCCGGTCGACCCGCGTGTGGCCGCAAAAATGATTCCCTGGCTGACCGAGCACTTCGGCAATCCGGCCTCGCGCTCCCACGTCTATGGATGGGAAGCCGAGAAGGCCGTGGAGGAAGCGCGCGAGGAAGTCGCCGCCCTGGTCGGCGCCGATGCCAAGGAAATCATCTGGACCTCCGGTGCCACCGAGTCGAACAACCTCGCCATCAAGGGCGCGGCGCATTTCTACGCCGGGACCAAGGGCAAGCACATCATCACCGTGGCCACCGAGCACAAGGCGGTGCTGGACACCGTCAAGGAACTAGAGCGCCAGGGCTTCGAAGCGACCTACCTTACGCCGCAGGAAAACGGCCTGATCACCGTCGAGCAGTTCAAGGCGGCGTTGCGGCCCGACACCGTGGTGGCCTCGGTGATGGCGGTGAACAACGAAATCGGCGTAATCCAGCCGCTGGCCGAGATCGGCGAGATCTGCCGCGACAAGGGCGTAATGTTCCACGTCGATGCGGCGCAGGCCACCGGCAAGATGCCGATCGACCTTTCGAAGTTGAAGGTCGACCTGATGTCCTTCTGCGCGCACAAGACCTACGGCCCCAAGGGCATCGGTGCGCTCTACGTGCGGCGCAAGCCGCGCGTCCGGCTGGAGGCGCAGATGCACGGCGGCGGCCATGAGCGCGGCATGCGCTCGGGCACGCTGGCGACGCACCAGATCATCGGCATGGGCGAATGCTTCCGCCTCGCGCGCGAGGAAATGGCCGTCGAGAACGAGCGCATCCGCATGTTGCGCGACCGTCTGCTCAAGGGCCTGATGGACATCGAGGAAACCTACATCAACGGCGACATCGAGCAGCGCGTGCCGCACAACCTCAACGTCAGCTTCAATTTCGTCGAGGGCGAGTCGCTGATCATGGCGATCAAGGAC
>CAZGQB010000202.1:0-4427 GCA_964527055.1 uncultured Sulfuritalea sp. | reverse complement strand
TGTGCACCGGCGACATGGGTTTCTCCGCGGCCAAGACCTACGACCTCGAAGTCTGGTTGCCGGCGCAGAACACCTATCGCGAAATTTCGTCCTGCTCCAATTTCGAATCCTTCCAGGCGCGGCGCATGCAGGCGCGCTTCCGCAACGAAAAGAACAAGCCCGAGTTGCTGCACACCTTGAATGGCTCAGGCCTGGCGGTCGGCCGCACCCTGGTCGCCGTGCTCGAGAATTACCAGAACGAGGACGGCAGCATCACGGTCCCGCCGGCACTTCGTCCATGGCTGGCGGGACTGGAAAGGATTCAGGCAGCCTGAGCGCCGACAGGCCCGCGTAGGGCGAGGCGTGGGCCGGCTCGAGGCGGCTGAGGATGTCGTAGTAGTTGCGGATGTTCTCCACCATGATCACCGCCTCGCCGCCGCGCGCGGCGCCGCTTTTCAGCCGGGCATAGACCTCCGGCCGCGCCAGTTGGGGCAACACCTGCTTCATTTCGTACCAGACATCCGGGTTGCGTTTCATGCCCTTGGCGATCGCACGGGCGCCGCGAAAGTGGCCCATGCCCAGGTTGTAGGCCGACAGGGCCAGCCACTGGCGATCCGGAAGTTCGGCACCGGGGATCTGTTCCATCAGTAGCGCCAGGTAGCGGGCGCCGGCGCGGATGCTTTCCGCGCCGTCGAGGCGATTCGCGACACGCAGGAAGTCGGCCGTATCCTCGGTCAGCATCATCATGCCGCGCACGTTGGTGTACGAGGTCGCCAGCGGATCCCATTTTGATTCCTGGTAGGCCAGCGCGGCCAGCAGCCGCCAGTCGATGCCGGTCAGTTCCTGCGCCGCCCGGAAGTCGCGGCGCCAGGCCGGCAGCCTGGCCCGTGCGTCATCGAGGAAGCGGACGATGCCGGCGGCATCGAGGCGCTTGATGTGGCCGAAATAGCGGTCATGCAGTCGCGCCAGCATGCCGTCGGCGCGGGCGCCGGCGATGAAGGCGTCGGCCTTGTCGCGCAGCCCCCCCGCGTCCTTGCCGCCGAAGGCCCAGCCGAATTCCAGCTTGCCCGGCAATTGCACGCGGGCGTCCAGTTCCGGATGGAAGTTGATGCCCAGGTCGAGATGGATCTCGTGTACCGCGACCAGCTCCGCCTTGCGTTCGGCGACGCGGGCCAGCAGGTCCATTTCGGTGACGCCCGCGACTTCGACCACCTGCGGACGCGATTTTTCGTCCAGCCCGCGCAGGGTATCCGCCAGCGCCGAGCCCGCCACCACTTCGACCGCGCGGCCGGCCAGATCGGAGAGCTGCTCCGGCCCCGCCGCATCTTCGTGGCTGACCACCCATTGCTTGACGCTGCGGATCGGCGTCGAGTACTGCAGCGAGGCGTTGCCGAGGGGCATCGAGGCGGCCAGATGGACCCGGCCGGCAAGCGCCAGTTCATTCAGTTCCTGGAAGTCGGTGGCCTTGATGAACTGCACCTTCAAGCCCTGGCTCTCTGCGAAGGCCGTCACCAGGTCATGCTCGAAGCCGCTGGCCGTGGCATCCGCGCCCTCCTGAAAGAAGGCCGGCGTCTCGCGCACCGCGACGACCAGTTTGCCTTCCGTTTCGGGCGGCTCGATGCGCGTGCAGGCGAGCGGACCGGACAGGACAAGACAGCAGATCAGGCGAAGCAGTTTCGGCAACGCTTTCCCTCCCTGTGACGACCGTCGCTTCGCGGGTATAATCCGCGCCTCGCGGAGAGGTGGCAGAGTGGTCGAATGTACCTGACTCGAAATCAGGCGATGTCGCAAGGCATCCGTGGGTTCGAATCCCACCCTCTCCGCCACCTGCATCGCATCCATGCGCCCTTCACGGCGCTTTTTGTTGGTACCCATCACTGCGCCCCGCAATAGGCGGGGTGCTTGCCAATATCCTTCGCTTGATTATCGCCGCTTGCCGGGACTACCTGCAAGCGCCCCGACTCGGCAGCGGATCGCCGTTCCATCGGCGCCGACTATCGGCGAGGCACATGGCGAGTCCGGGGGCGGGTCGAAGCCCGGCGATTGAGTCAGCAGGATTCGCCTTTCCTCGCCAAACGCGCCTCCCGATCACCACAATTTCACGCCGATGGCCAGCAGCACCGCAGCCAGCATCCCGCGCAGCAGGACATGCGGAAGCCGCGCGGACAGCATCGCGCCCAGCAGCACCGCCGGTATCGAGCCGAGCAGCAGGTTGCCGAGCAGGCCGAAGTCGACGTTGCCGATCAGCAGGTGGCCCGCCCCGGCGAACATCGCCAGGGGGATGGCATGCGCGATGTCGGTGGCGATCAACCGCGGCGGCGTCAGGCGCAGCGGGTAGAGGTAACTCAGGAACACGGCGCCGAGCGCACCGGCCCCCACCGAGGTCAGCGTGACCATGATGCCCAGCAGCGCGCCGGCGACCACCGTCAGCGGCCCCTGCAAGGCCTTGAAGTTGTCGCCGTCGGTGGTCCGCAGCCTGCGGCCCAGCGCATGCAAGGGTTTCTGAAAAAGCATGCCGAGCGCGGTGAGCATGACCGCGGCGGCGATCGCCGCCTTGAGCAGGGCGACGGCGGCCTGATCCACCGGATACAGCTTCATGAAAATCAGCGTGGCCACGGAAGCGGCGAGGCTGCCCAGCCACAAACGCCTGACCACCGGCCAGTCGATCAACCCGTGGCCTTGGTGCACCCGCGTGGCGAAGAGCTTGGTGATTGCGGCGAACCAGAGGTCGGTGCCCACGGCGGTCAGCGGCGCCACCCCGAACACCAGCAACAGCAGGGGCGTCATCAACGCCCCGCCGCCGACACCGGTCAAACCGACCAGCAGGCCGGTCGCGGCGCCCGCCGCGATCAACAGCGGGTCCATGCCTCAGTCCAGGGCTTGTCGAATCGATTCGATGCAGGCCTCGGGCGCCTCCAGGTCGGTGCGCAAGTGGATTTCGGGAGACTCGGGTGCCTCGTAGGGGCTGTCGATGCCCGTGAAATTCTTCAGCTCGCCGCGCCGCGCCTTGGCGTAAAGGCCCTTCACGTCGCGGCGCTCGCACTCTTCCAGCGGCGTGTCGACGAATACCTCGACGAACTCGCCTGCGGCGAACAGGTCGCGCGCCATGCGCCGCTCGTTGCGGAACGGCGAAATGAAGCTGACGAGGACGATCAGGCCGGCATCCACCATCAACTTCGCCACCTCGGCAATGCGCCGGATGTTCTCCACCCGGTCTGCCTCGGTGAAGCCCAGGTCGCGATTCAGGCCATGGCGGACGTTGTCGCCGTCGAGCAGGTAGGTGTGTTTGCCGTCGGCGTGCAGGCGTTTCTCCAGCAGATCGGCGATGGTCGATTTGCCCGACCCCGACAGCCCGGTGAACCAGATGCATTTGGGCTGCTGGTGCTTCTGCGCGGCGTGCGCCGCCTTGTTCAACTCCAGCGCCTGCCAGTGGATATTGCTGGCGCGACGCAGGGCGAAATCGATCATGCCGGCGCCGACCGTCTCGAAGTTGAGCTTGTCGATCAATATGAAGCCGCCCAGCCTGCGATTGACCCCGTAAGGCTCGAACACCAGCGGCGCGCTGGTGGACAGGTTCACGGTCGCAATTTCGTTCAGGTTGAGCGTCTTCGCCGCGAGATGGACGCCCGTGTTCACATCTTCGCGATACTTGATCGCGGTAACGGTGGCCGTCACTTCCTTGCAGCCCAGTTTGAGCAGGTATTGCCGGCCCGGCGACATGGCATGTTCCGCCATCCACAGCAACCTGGCCTCGAACTGGTCCGCCACCTCGGGCGGCGCATCGGCGGCAACGAGGACATCGCCGCGACTCGCGTCGACCTCGTCCGCCAGGGTCAGCGTCACGGCGTCGCCGGCGTGGGCCTCGCCCACCTCGTCGAAGCCGGCGATGATGGCCTTGACGCGGGTTTGCACGCCGGACGGCAGCACCCGCACGGTGTCGCCGGGGCGTATCGATCCGGCGCAGATGCGGCCGCAGAAGCCCCGGAAGTCCAGGTTTGGACGGTTCACCCATTGCACCGGCATGCGGAAGGAACCCGGCGCCGCACCGGCCTCGGGTGCGGGCTGCACCGGAACCGAGTCGAGATAGTCCATCAGGGTCGGCCCCTCGTACCAGGGCATGCGGCGGCTCGGGTGCAGCACGTTGTCGCCCTCCAGCCCGGACAGCGGAATGGCCTGGATGCTGGCGAATTCGAGGCCTGCCGCAAAGTCCCGGTAGTCCGCCACGATGGCGTCGAAGACCGCCTGGTCGCAAGCGGCGAGGTCCATCTTGTTCACCGCGAGGACCACATGGCGGATGCCCATCATGGCGGCGATGCGGCTATGGCGGCGGGTCTGGACCAGCACGCCCTTGCGTGCGTCGACCAGGATCACCGCCAGGTCGGCGGTGGACGCGCCGGTCGCCATGTTGCGCGTGTACTGCTCGTGGCCCGGCGTATCGGCCACGATGT
>CAZGQB010000201.1:0-4449 GCA_964527055.1 uncultured Sulfuritalea sp. | reverse complement strand
AAGTCACCGGCGCTGCGCGGCTTTATCGCGCAGCGTCCGTGTGGACTGCCGGGTTGGAGGTCGCGGGGTTCATTTTCCTCGGAGTTTGAAATAGCCGTAGACGAAGATAAAGGCGACTAGTCCGAAGATCGTTCCTACCATCGCGGCGGTTAGCAACCCCATGATGAATTTTCCAATGAACGAGCTACCACTGGCTTTCATGGCTGCTGAGATGCCAATAGCAGCGCCAATACCGGCGGGGATTAGAGAAGCCTTCAGGGCTCTCATGACCGTGGATGGAGCGGGCTTATGCGTAGCTACTGCACTGACGCTCGCGAGCGCGCTGCGATCAAGGGTGCCTCCGCATTTCGCACAAAAGTTGGCATTGGCTTGAGCTTCAACGCCGCACTTTGGACAGAACATTGCGCCTCCAATCTTGACCTACTGCGGGGATGGATAGAAGAGATCGAGGCAGCGTTGATCTCCCACCAACAAAGACAAGCGCCCGTCGTTCCTTGGTTTTTCGCAAGACGTTGCGCCAAACATTTTGGCAAGGGCGGATGCGCCGGGCGAGAAATAGACGGTCACGATGTTTTTCTCAAGGTCGTACCGGGAGAACACGGCCATGTTGGTTGGCTGTCCAGCGGCAGCGAACAATGGAAGAAACGCCTCTTGTATTTGACCAGAGGGAGCGAAGGCTTGAGTTCCGTCGCCAAGATCTTTGGAGTACCACTGTGTCATGCCTCATGCCTCCGATGAGTAAATGCGGGATGGAACATGAGACCTCCAACGTTAAGTGTGGATCACTAATGACGGAAAGCTTTCCGTCATGACGAAATACATTCCGTCAAATAGGCTGTATAAAATACCAGCATTGTGTGCTATGCTGAACTTCATCAATGGCTTGTCCAAATTTAGTGGGGCCTAAAATGTCGTCATTTCCGTCATCGCCGGATTCGGGGTCGGCTCCTCGCCTGCTGGAGCAAGTTCGCGGCCGCATCCGGTTTCTGCACTACAGCCTGCGTACCGAGCAAGCGTATCTGGATTGGATTAAACGATTTATCCGGCATTTTGGCAAGCGCCACCCGCGCGACATGGGGGCGGCCGAGGTCAGCGAGTTCCTGACCCATCTTGCGGTGGCGGGGCGGGTTGCGGCTTCGACGCAGAACCAGGCCAAGAGCGCCTTGCTGTTCCTTTACCGGGAAGTGCTGCATGTCGAGTTGCCCTGGCTCGACGACGTCGAGTCGGCGAAGGCGCCGCGCCGGCTGCCGGTGGTCTTGACCCGCGCCGAAGTGGTGGCGCTGCTGGCGCGACTGGAGGGCACCAATGCCCTGGTCTGCCGGTTGCTGTACGGCACGGGCTTGCGCATCATGGAATGCCTTCGCCTGCGGGTGAAGGATGTCGATTTCGAGCGCGGCGAAATCCTGGTGCGGGACGGCAAGGGCTTCAAGGATCGGGTGACGATGCTGCCGGCCAGCCTGGCCCCGGCCTTGCGCGAACATGTGGCGCGCGTCGCGGAACTGCACCGCCAGGATCTGGCCACCGGGCACGGCGAGACCGGGCTGCCCTATGCGCTGGCTCGCAAGTATCCCAACGCCGCGCGGGAGTGGGCCTGGCAGTATGTTTTCCCGTCGGCGAACCTGTCGGTCGATCCGCGCTCGGGCGTGGTGCGCCGGCATCACGTGGCGGACCAGGCCGTGCAGCGCGCACTCAAGCTTGCCGTGCGCGCGGCGGGGATCGCCAAGCCGGCGACGCCGCACACCTTGCGCCATTCGTTTGCTACGCACCTGCTGGAAGGCGGCTACGACATCCGCACGGTGCAGGAACTGCTCGGCCATTCGGACGTGTCGACCACCATGATCTACACCCACGTGCTGAACAAGGGTGGCCGCGGCGTGCGCAGCCCGCTCGACGGATTGGGCGGTACGGGGGGCGACGTGGCGCGCGAACCGGCGGCGGAATACCGCATCGCCGCCTGAGTTTGCGGCCGCCTTCAGGCCGCGGCGCGGCCCGGCTTGCCGCTCTGGTGGCGGTTGTTGGCGATCAGGGCGACCAGCACGAGCGCGGCGCCGGCCAGTTCGACGGCATCGGGGCGGCGGCCCTGGGCGATGGCGATCAGGTAGGTGATGACGGGCGCGAAGTTGCCGAACAGGCCGGCGTTGAGCGGGCCGAGCTTGGCCACGCCGAGGTTCCAGAACAGGATGCCGAATACCGAGACGCAGAAGATGATGAAGGCGAGCTGCGGCCAGACGGCGACCATCGCGTCCATCTGCGGCGGCCGCGCGTGTCCGGCGGCCGATGCGATGCCCAGCGCGGCGACGATGGCGAACCAGCCCAGCGAACACGAAAGCGCCGTGTAGCGTACCGGCGACCAGCCGGGGAACTGCTGGCCGCCCAGCGTGTAGGCGGTCCAGAACAGCGAGGCGAGGAAGACCAGGCCGTTGCCCTTGGCGTCGCCGCCGGTCAGGCGCGCGAAATCGCCCGAGGTGATGACGAACAGTTCGCCGATCAATGCCAGCGCGATGGCGCCGAGCGTGAAGTTGTCGGGGCGGCGGTGCGTGCGCCACCACTGGAACAGCGCCACCTGTATCGGGCCCAGCGCCAGGATCATGGCGCCGATTTCGGGGCGGGTCAGCTTGAGTCCTTCGAACACGCAGAGGCCGAAGCCGGCAAAGCCGCAGGCGCCGAACAGGGCGATCCTCGGCAGCTGGCCTTCGGTACGCAGCGCGGCGCGGCCTTCCTGCGCCAGCAGCAGGCCGAGGAAGACCAGTGCCGCGGTGCCGAAGCGCAGCGCCGTCAGCCAGTAGGGATCGACCATGGCCAGGGCGGACTTGCCGGCGGGCAGGAAGCCGCCCCAGATCAGGACCACCAGCACCATGTACAGCGTGCCGCGGCGGTGGTCGCGCCGGCTGGTCGTGGCGGGCGTCATGCGCCGCTCACAGGCGCAGGACGCCGCCGGCCAGGTGGTGCGATTCGGCCAGGCGCGCCAGCGTCGGCAGCAGGTTGAGGCCGGTGGTTTTGTTCAGGTGCAGCGCGGCGCTTTTCAGGTCCTCAAAAGTAGGCGGCGACGAGACGGCGAGCGCGGCCAGCGCGATGGCGTTGCCGCTGTCGCAGGAGGGAAAGGCGATGGCGTGGCCGGGGAAGGCTTCTTCCAGCCGCTTCACGCTCTGGCGGAAATCCCTGCGCCGCGACAGCAGGTTCACGCAGAGCAGGCCGTCGCCGGCCAGCCGCGCGCGGCAGTCGAGGTAGAAGGGCAGGGTGTCGAGCCGGCCGGTGCGCGCCTGCGCATCGAAGCCGTCGACCAGGATCAGGTCGTAGCGCTGCCGGCTTTCGATCACGAAATCGGCGCCGTCGCCGTGGCGGATGGCGATGCGCGGGTCGTCGGGCAGCTTGAAGAACTGCCGCGCCGCGGCTTCCACGCGCGGGTCGATCTCGACCACGGCGATCTTCGCCTGCGGCCGGTGGCGATGCAGGAACTTGGTCACCGAGGCGGCGCCCAGCCCGATCTGCAGCACGCTGCGCGGCCAGTCGTCGCCGTGCAGCAGCAGCGGCACCATCATCTCGCGCGTGTAGTCGAGCTCCAGCGCAAAGGGCCGCGCGATGCGCATGGCGCCCTGGATCCAGCTCGAACCGAAATGCAGGTAGCGGACGCCGGCTTCTTCGCTGAGGTTGATGTTCAATGCAGGAGCCGCCCGTCCGGCGGAAACAGCTCGTCGAGGATTTCGGCGCCGAAGCGGTATTCGTGGCCGCAGATTTCGTCCTCGATGGCGATCACGTCGGCATCGGCGAGCATGGATTCGATTTCCTCGCGGCCGAGCGAAAGCAGCATGTTGCGCACTTTTTCCTCGTCGCGCGGGCAATGCCAGGCGGCCTGCCGCGGCTTGTAGAGGCGCACGTTCTCGGCGTTGAACAGGCGCGTCAGCAGTGTTTCCGGCGGCAGCAGGAGTTCGTCGGGCCGCACGGTGGCGGCCAGTTGCTCGATGCGGTCCCAGCCGTCGGGATCGAGGATGTCGGCATTGGGCAACTTTTGCAGGAAAAGGCCGCAGGCGCTGTCGGCGCCGGCCGCGAGCCACAGGCGCGCCGGTTGCTGCTCGGATTTTTCCAGGAAATGCTCGAAGGCGGCGGCCAGCGTCTGTCCGGTCAGCGGCACCACGCTCTGGTAGGGCGTCTGCGCCGTCTTCGGCTGCAACGTGAGCACCAGGCGGCCGTCGCCGAGCAGGTCGGCGGCGCTGGCGACATGGGCGTCGGCGCCGGCGTCGAGTTCGCTCTTGGCCATGCCGCGCAGTTGCAGTTTCTCGTTGCAGTCCATCACCAGCATCGACACCGGGCCGTGGCCCTGCAACTGGAAGGAGAGGCGCCCCGGCGTCTTCAGGTTGCTGCCGATCAGCGCGGTGACGGCGGCCAGTTCGCCCAGCAGGTCGCGCACCGGCGCGGCGTAGTTGCGGCGCGCCGTCATCGCCGACCAGGACG
>CAZGQB010000200.1:0-4459 GCA_964527055.1 uncultured Sulfuritalea sp. | reverse complement strand
CCCTTGGTGTCGATGTCGCCTTCCAGGTTCGGATAGCGCACATGGTCGACCAGTTCCTGGATTTCCTGGCTCGGGGCCGGGGAAATCAGGCTGCCGATGATGATGCCAAGGAAACCGGCGGGAATGCCGAAGGTGCCGGCGGAGATCGGGTTGATATCCCACCACTTCGGTGCATTGACGCCGAAGAAGGGATAGGTCAGGTACATGTAGTAGGCGCAGATGCCCAGTCCCAGCGCCATGCCGATCACCGCGCCGAGGTAGTTGGCGCGCTTCCAGAACACCCCGCAGACCAGCGCCGGGAAGAAGCCCGAGGCCGCCAGCGAGAAGGCCGCACCGACCAGGAACAGGATGTCGCCCGGCTTCAGGCTGGTGACGTAGGCGGCCAACAGCGCCACCACGAGCAGCAGGCCCTTGGACACGGCCAGACGGCGCACCGTCGAGGCGTTCGGGTCGATCATCTTGTAGTACAGGTCGTGCGACATCGCGTTGGCGATGGTCAGCAGCAGGCCGTCGGCGGTGGAGAGTGCCGCTGCCAGACCGCCGGCCGCCACAAGGCCCGAGATCACGTAAGGCAGGCCCGCAATTTCCGGGGTTGCCAGCACGATCAGGTCGCCGCCAAGGACGATTTCCGCCAGCTGCACGATGCCGTCCTTGTTGATGTCGGCGATGTTCATCAGCGTCTTGTCCACCGTGGACCAGTTGCTGACCCAGGCCGGCAGTGCCGAAAAACTCGACCCCACCAGGTTGCTGTAGACCTCGTACTTGGCCAGGATGGCCAGCGCCGGCGCCGTGAAGTAGAGCAGGAAGATGAAGAACAGGCCCCAGAACACCGAGACGCGCGCCTCATGCACCGATGGCGTGGTGTAGTAGCGCATCAGGATGTGCGGCAGCGCCGCCGTGCCGATCATCAGGCACGCGATCAACACGAGGAAGTTCTTCTTCGCGATGCTGCGGTTCTTCTCGACCTCTTCCGGCGTCTTGCCACCGACGCCAAAGGCCTCGGCATGGCGCTTGACCGGCGCGGCACGGGCGCCGACGCCTTTCTCGGCGGTCCAGGCCTTCTTCGCCGCGGCGGCATCGGCCGGGAAGTCCTTGACGGCCTTCTCCGCGGCTTCGATCGCCTTGGCATCGGGGGCAGCTTCAGCCTTGAGCGCCGCGACCTTGTCCGTCAGCTTCTGCTTCTCGGCGGCAAGGAACGTCGGGCCGCCCGATTCCAGGCCCTTCAGCTTGGCATCGGCAGCGGCGGCACGGTCGCGGAAGATGGCGCGCACCGACTCTTCCTTGGCACCCTTGGGCGTGGCCTTGTCGTTGAACTCGGCTTCCAGCGCCGTCACCTTGGGCAGGGCCGAGACATAGGCGGAGATCTGCGGGATCGGGATGCCGGTATGCTTCACCGACAGCCAGACCACCGGGATCATGTAGGCCACGATCAGGATGATGTACTGCGCCACCTGCGTCCAGGTCACCGCCTTCATGCCGCCGAGGAAGGAGCAGACCAGGATGCCGGCCAGACCGACGAATACGCCGACCTGGAACTCGAGGCCGGTGAAGCGCGAGGTGATGATGCCGACGCCGTAGATCTGCGCGATCACGTAGGTGAAGGAGCAGGTGATGGCGGCAATCACGCCGATGAAGCGCGGCAGGTGGCCGCCAAAGCGCGCACCGAGGAAGTCCGGAATCGTGAATTGCCCGAACTTGCGCAGGTAGGGCGCCAGCAGGATGGCCACCAGGCAATAGCCGCCGGTCCAGCCCAGCACGAAGGCGAGGCCGTCATAGCCGGTCAGGTAGAGCGTACCGGCCATACCGATGAAGCTGGCAGCGGACATCCAGTCGGCGCCGGTCGCCATGCCGTTGAACAGCGCGGGCACGCGCCGGCCGGCGACGTAGTACTCGCCGACCTCCGCCGTCTTCGACATGAAGCCGATGCCCGCATACAGGGCGATGGTGGCGAACAGGAAGATGTAGCCGAGGATCTTGTTCGGCACACCGAGCTGTTCGAGGATGCCGACCAGGATGACGAAGGCGACGAAGCCCCCCGTGTAGAAGCTGTAATACTTCTTCAGGTTGGCATTGAATTGCGATTGGGTCACGGTAGCCATCAGTCGAGCTCCCCTTCATGGACGCCGTATTCCTTGTCCAGGTTGTTCATGTAATAGGCGTAATAGGCGATGATCGCGACGTAGATGATCAACGAGCCTTGCGCCGACATGTAGAAGCCCAGGGGGCCGATGAAATTGATTTCATTGAGTTCGCGGGCATACCAGCCCATGACGAACGTGGCCACGAACCAGAGGACAAGCAGGATCGTGCTTATCTTCAGGTTGATGGACCAGTACTGCTTGTGCTTCTCCGTGAGTTGCATTTAGCACTCCTCCTTTTTGGCGATGCGGCGGACTGGTGCAACCCGCCGTTCCTGAGACGCACCCCGGGATTCCCCTGTGTTGCGCGTCCTGCGTGTTCCCGGAGCAACCCTGCCGGCAGCATGAATCAGCGCCAATTGCCCCAAGATGCCCGGCATTGTCCGCCAGCGATCCTGACGCCAAGCTTACATTGACCTTCACAGGCCGATGGGAAAATCCCCGGGGTTTGCTCGAGTACTCTGTCGCGCCTTGGGCTCACGCGCCCGTTGGCGCGGGAAGCTGACGCGAAACAGACTGCCCCTGCCGCCACCGCCTTCCAGCAGATCTATCCGGGCCTGGTGCAGGTCGGCAATCTCGGCGGCGATCGGCAAGCCCAGTCCGCTGCCTTCGGCGTCGGTACCCAACACCCGGTAGAAGCGCTCGAAAATGCTCTCGCGCTCTTCGACCGGGATGCCGATACCGTTATCCTCGACCTCGATGATGGCCTGGCGGTCGGCACGGGTGCGGACCGTGACATGGCCTCCGGCGGGGGTGTACTTGATGGCATTGTCCACCAGATTGGTCAGCAGCTCGCGCAGCAGCAGGGGCACGCCGTTGATCATAAGCCGGCAGCCGCATTCCTCGTAGCCGAGGTCGATGTTCTTCGCCATGGCGCGCACCACCCATTCTTCGGTGACGCCGCGCGCCAGCGCATCCAGATCGACCGGCACCACCTGGTGCAGCTTTTCATGGCTGGCTTCCGCACGCGCCAGGATCAGCAGCTGGTTGATCATGTGCGACGCGCGGTCGGTGCTTTCGGCGATCAGTTGCAGGGCGCTGCGCATCTGCGCCGGATCGGTTTCCGACAGCGCGATCTCGGTCTGGGTCTTGAGCCCGGTCAGCGGCGTGCGCATCTGGTGCGCGGCCTGGGCGATGAAGCGCTGCTGCGCCTGCAGGTTGTCTTCCAGGCGTCCCATCATCTGGTTGAATGCGACCACCAGCGGGCGCACCTCTTCCGGCACGCGGGTAACGGGTATCGGCGACAAGTCGGACGGACGGCGCCGGTGGATGCGGTCCTGCAGCAGGCGCAGGGGCGCGATGCCGCGCATCAAGCCCATGTAAACCAGGATCACCGCCAGCGGAATGATGGCGAACTGCGGCAGCAGCACGCCGGAAATGATGCTGGCCGACAGGGCTTCGCGTTTTTTCAGGGTTTCCGCGACCTGCACCACAACCGGCGGCACGCCCTGTCGTACCGGCAGGAAGGCGTAGGCAATGCGCACGCTGTCGGCATCGATGCGGCCGTCGCGGAGCAGCACCTTGCCCGCGTCGATCGTGTCCGGCACGGGTGGCGGCGGAATTTCCCGGTCGCCCTGGATGACCCGGGTGTTGGGGCCGACCACCTGGTAGTAGAGCGCATCGGTATCGTCGGCGCGCAGCAGGCTGCGGGTCGACGCCGGCAGGTTCACCGCGACCCGGCCGCCATCGATTTTGATCAGCTGCACGATGGCGGTGACATTGTCGGCCAGATGCTGGTCATAGGGCTGGTTGGCGATGAAACCCGCGACGTGGTTGGTGGCCGCGATCGAGATCGGCCACAGCAGCAGCAGCGGCGCCAGCATCCAGTCGAGGATTTCGCCGAACAGGGAATTCGGGTATTCGAAGTTGACGAAGGGATTGTTGGCCCGGCGTCGCGTCGCGAATGCGGCGAACCTGCCTTTGCCCCGAACGTCCGCGCCGCCATCCGGCGGGCCGGGGTCAGGCTTTGACATCTGCCTGATCTGCGGGCTTCTCGAGGCAATAGCCGAGCCCGCGCACCGTGGTGATGCGCGCGCCGCCGGGCTCGAGTTTCTTGCGCAGACGATGGATATACACCTCGATCGCGTTATTGCTGACTTCCTCGCCCCAGCTGCACAACTGGTCTACCAGTTGATCCTTGCCGACCAGCCTCCCCGCGCGCAGCAGCAGGATTTCGAGCAGCCCGAGTTCGCGCGCCGAAAGTTCGATGATTTCCCCGTTCAGGCGCGCGATGCGTTCGGACTGGTCATAAGACAGGGCGCCGACCTCGATCCGGGTCGGGTTGCCGGTGCCGCGCCGGGTCAGGGCCCGCGCCCGGGCGA
>CAZGQB010000199.1:0-4468 GCA_964527055.1 uncultured Sulfuritalea sp. | reverse complement strand
GCCATGCACGCGCTGGGCATCCCGACCACGCGCGCGCTGGCGGTGATCGCCACCGGCGAACCCGTGTATCGCGAAGAGACCCTGCCCGGCGCGCAGCTGACGCGCGTCGCCGGGAGCCACCTGCGCGTCGGCACTTTCGAGTATTTCGCCGCGCGCGACGAGCGCGAACGCGTCAGGCAACTCGCCGACTATGGCATTGCACGCCACGATCCCGGACTTGCCGGCGCGGACGACCGCTACGCGCGCTGGCTGGGCGCCGTTGCCGAACGCCAGGCGGCACTACTCGCGCAATGGATGAATGTCGGCTTCATCCACGGCGTGATGAACACCGACAACATGAGCATCGCCGGCGAGACCATCGACTTCGGCCCCTGCGCCTTCATGGAGGCCTACCACCCGGGCACGGTATTCAGCTCGATCGACCGGCACGGGCGCTACGCCTATGCCAACCAGCCCGTCATCGCGCAATGGAACCTGGCGCGCTTCGCCGAGGCCATCCTGCCGCTGCTGGCCGACGACGCGGACGCGGCCGTGGACATCGCCAGCGACATCCTGTCCGGCTTCGGCATCAGCTACCGCCGTCATTGGTTGGCCGGCGTGCGCGCCAAGCTGGGCTTGCAGGCGCAGGTGGCGGACGGTGACAGTCCCGACACCGCCCTGGCCGAGGACTGGCTGTCGCTGCTGCAGGCCGGCCGCGTCGATTTCACGCTGGCCTGGCACAGGTTGGCCGATGCCGCCGAGGGCCGGCCCGGGCCGCTGCGCGAGTTGTTTTCCGACGCGCCGGCGCTGGAGGCCTGGTTCGCGCGTTGGCAAGCGCGCGCCGAAGCGGAAGCGCGACCCGCCGCGCAGCGCGCGCAGGCGATGCGGCGGGTGAATCCGCGCATCATCCCGCGCAACCATCGCGTCGAGGAAGCGCTGGCAGCGGCCTCCGCCGAAGGCGACCTGGGTCCCTTCGAAGACTTGCTGCAGGCCATCAAGCGGCCCTTCGATCCGGACCCCGCGCTCGCCCGTTACGCGGAACCCGCACCGGCGGCTTACACCGAGGGCTACCGCACCTTCTGCGGCACCTGAGCCCGCCTATCGACGGCAAGCAGCACGGGGCTTACGCAGTTCCTCCACCGTGGGCTCTGCATGGCCCACCGGCTGCGCGGGCGCAGACCCGTGCCGCTTGAAATCCCCACTACGCCCAGCGCCCACGCGGCGCGTCGCGCGGGGCAGGTTCAGGCTGCGGCGCGACGCCGGGCCCGCAGTTGCCCGCATCCCCCGGCGATGTCCTGTCCCGCGGACTGGCGCAGCTTGGCGAGTATGCCGTGGCGATACAGGTGCAGGGTCATCGCCTCGCAGCGCTCGCGTGACGGGCGGCGAAAGCCCTCGCCCTCGATTTCGTTGCAGGGAATGAAGTTCATTACCGCGTACTTCCCCTTGAGCAGGCGCACGATCGCGTCGAGTTCCTCGTCGCCGTCATTGATGCCTTCCAGCAGCGCCCACTGGTATTGCACCGGGTAGCCGGTGGCGCGCGAATAGGCATCGGCGAGCTCGACCAGTTCAGCCGGGTCGATGGCTTGCGCTTTCGGCAGCAGTTGCGCACGCAGGTCGGCGCGCGTGGTGTGCAGCGACAGGGCCAGCGCCGGCTTGACCGTTGCCTGCGGCAAACGCTCGAACACGCGACGGTCGCCGACCGTGGAGAACACCAGGTTCTTGTGCCCGATGCCGCCCGCGGTGCCGAGCAGTTCGATGGCCTCGAGCACGTTGTCCATGTTGTGCGCGGGCTCGCCCATGCCCATGAACACGACCTTGCCCACCTTGCGCCGCCGCCGCGCCAGCACCACCTGGGCAACGATCTCGGCGCTGCCGAGCTGTCGCAGGAGGCCGCTGCGCCCGGTCATGCAAAATCTGCAGCCGACTGCGCAGCCGACCTGGGTCGACACGCACAGCCCGTTGCGCGGCAGCAGGACGCTTTCGACGGCCTGGCCGTCGGCAAGCTCGACCAGCAGCCGCACCGAACCGTCCCCGCCCGGATGCTCGGCCCGTACCCTCGCCAAATCATCGAGTTCGGCCCCGAGCGCCGGCAATCCCGCGCGCAAGGCGGCGGGGAAAAAATCGGCGGCCGGAACCGGGCCGCGGTCCAGCGGCATGCCGCGCGTCCACGCGCGCAGCATGCGTTCGGAGTGCAGGGGCTTGGCACCGGCCGCGGCCAGACGCCGGCGAATGTCGTCGATACGCATGGGTCGGATGCTAGCACCGCGCCGTGGCGCCGGCGCCGACTTTTCCCGCCTCGGCAGCCGCCAAACGCGGTAAGGTTGCGCCACCATGCTGGAAGACCGCTACCGCCGGACCGCCCGGCTGCTTGACGAGATCCGCGTCGAGGCCGAGGCCACGGCCAATTACACCGGGCGCACCGCCTTCGCCGAGCGCGTCATGCAAGCGCTGGCCCGGGTGCCGCGTGACGAATTCGTGCCGACGGAACATGGGTACCAGGCCTGGGCCAACCGCCCCTTGCCGATCGGCCACGGGCAGACGATTTCGCAGCCTTTCATCGTGGCCCTGATGACCGATCTGATCGATCCCGAACCCGGCGACGTGGTCCTTGAAATCGGCACCGGTTCCGGTTATCAGGCAGCCGTGCTGGCCGGACTGGTGAAACAGGTCTATACGATGGACATCATCGGGACACTGGCGACCGCGGCGGCCCATCGCCTGAGCCGGCTGGGTTACGACAATGTCGAAGTGCGCAGCGGCAACGGCCGTCGAGGATGGCCGGAGCACGCCCCCTACGATGCCATCCTGGTCGCCGCCGCGGCACATTCCGTCCCGCCGGCACTGGTCGGGCAACTCAAGCCCGGCGGCAGGCTGGTGATCCCGGTCGGCGAGCCCGGCGAGTCACAGGAATTGCTCCTGTTGTCCAAGGACGCCTTGGGTCGGGTACATGAATACGACGTGATGCCGGTTGTCTTCGTTCCGCTGACCGGGGCCGCAGGCGGCTGATGGACTCGGATTGATCTTCGTCACACCCCGCCACGCCGGTTTGGCGGATACTGGCGATCTCGTGCGGTCCGGGATGCGAGGCATCTCCTGAGTCGCATTCGTGGCTTGCGGACTTTCCCGGGCACAATTTCGCTAGGAGGATCAAGCATGGGAACACATGAAAACAAGACCAAGGTAACGCTGCTGACGGGTTCCTACCGGATCAAGGGTTACATCGACCTGTTGCCCGGCGCACGAGTCACCGACTTCATGAATGACTCGAAGGAATTCGTCGTGGTCGTGGATGCCGAGGTCTGCGAGGCGCAAGAGGCTGGCCGCCAGGTGCTGGTCGCGCCCTTCATCAACGTGAACCGCAGCCACATCGAGATCATTACCCTGGGCTGAACCCGCCACAGCCTGCGGCGGGCTGCCTCAGACACAACCGGTGGGTTTGGGCATGCCGGCGTAACGCGCGGCCTGCTTGGCCGGGCCGTAGGGGAACAGGTCGAACAGGTATTTCTTGTCGCCGAACTGCTCGCCCAGCGCGCCGCCGATCAGCTTGGACATCACGCGCAGATTGGGCGCGGTGCCGTTCTCGGCGTAGTACTCGCGGATCCAGCGCACCACCTGCCAGTGTTCGTCGGCCAGCGCCAGCTGGTCGCGCTCGGCGAGGCATTGCGCCACATCCTCGCTCCAGTCGTCGAGGGACGCCAGGTAGCCTTCGGCGTCGGTTTCAATTTCACGGCCATTTACGTTGATCATGTTTTTCTCTCTGTCGGGATTGCGGGGATATTACTTGACTATTTTTGTCGGATTATAGGTTGTGAATTCGATTTGTGCATAGAGTTCTTTGTACCGGCCATCGCGGTGGCTTATCGGCCGGAATGGGCCGCCTTCAACCGCATGGTGCGGTGAGCGCCCCTATGGACGCAAGGGGCGCAAATCCGGATAATTCAGCCGCATCCGTTTGACGATGACCTGCGCGAGGGTGCGCCCCGTCGCAGGTCTATTTTTTCCCTTGCCCGAGAGAACATCATGGCCGCAGTAATGCCGCAAACGCCACCCGCCGCCGCTACCCGCCTCCTCCTTTCCGGCAACGAAGCAGTCGCCCGCGCCGTCTGGGAATCCGGCGTGCGCGTCGCCGCCGCCTACCCCGGCACGCCCGCCACCGAAATCATCGAATCCCTGGCGCGCTATCCCGATCTCTACGCCGAATGGTCGGTCAATGAGAAAGTCTCGATGGAAGTCGCGCTCGGCGCCTCGATGACCGGCGCACGGGCCTTCTGCGCCATGAAGCATGTCGGGATGAACGTCGCCAGCGACTGCCTTATGACCATGACCATCACCGGCGCCTACGGCGGCCTGGTGATCGCGGTGGCCGACGACGTCGGCATGTCCTCGTCACAGAACGAGCAGGACTCGCGCTTCTGGGGCCGCTTCGCCCACATTCCGGTGCTGGAGCCGGCGGATTCGCAGGAAGCCTACGAGATGACCAGGTTCGCCT
>CAZGQB010000198.1:2121-4472 GCA_964527055.1 uncultured Sulfuritalea sp. | reverse complement strand
TGGTGTTCATTGGCGTGTTGGCACTACCGTTGCTGATGGCGACTCCGGTTGGCAATAAAGTGCGGAATTACTTGCCCTGGTTAGGAATAGATGAAACCAACAAAACTGTCGATTACCGAGAGCAGCTGCTGGAGCAATCGATTGCCGTGATCAAAAGAAATCCTTACTTCGGTTCCTCTGACTATCTCTCTACGTCGGAACTTCAGGAACTGGCGACAGGTACGGGACTTATTGACATCGTTAATACCTATGTCGGAATAGCATTGCCGCGAGGGATTGTCGGCTTGTCTTTCTTCCTGGGAGTATTCGTTGCAGCGATTTATTTCCTGTTCAAGGCGATGCAACGGCTTTCGGACAAAAACGATGAGCACTATCTGCTTGGCCAAGCCCTACTCTCGGTGCTAGCCGGCATACTCGTGATCATAGGTACGGTGAGTAGCGTCTCCATCATTCCGGTAGTCTATTGGTCTGTTGCGGGTCTATGCGTCGCCTATGCGCGAATGACCGGGCACAGGACAGCGACCAGTGCCCACTCCGTCGTTTCGGACCAGGCATCGGGACCGAACCATATCTCTAGGCTGTCCGGGCGCTAGGCTGACCGTTTTCCGGGAATTTTCCCGGGTTGTGGCGGCGATCACCGGGCCACGGCAATGGCCTCAACGTTCTCCCAAAGCGCCGCGCATTGCGTTCTGCAGTATTTCAGCGGAACGGTCCCAGTCGAACCGCTGCGATATTTCATAACTCGCCTGACTCATCGTCCGCCAACGTAGGCCATCCAGGACCAGTACGCGACCCACGGCGTCGGCGATAGCCTGAGAATCGCCAACCGGTACAAGAAATCCGGATACGCCGTCCTCGATATAGTCTTCCGGTCCGCCGCATCGGGTACTCACGATCGGACAATGGCAGGCAGCCGCTTCGATACCCGGCATGCCGAAACCTTCCGTGGTCGATGGCACGATCCAGCAATCGGCCTGCTGATAAAGACGGGGGATCTCATCCTGCCGGGGACAAAGGTGATATTCCAGCCAATCCGGCGGTTTGTGCTCGGCCATGGGTAATTGCGCACCGTAGGCAATCGCGCGCATTTCAGGGAATTTAGCCTTAAGTAATCGCAAGGCATTGAACGCCGTTTTGGCGCCTTTCAATTCGGCGACTCCATACAGCATGCCGACCGTCGGGACATTTGCCTTGTCCCGGGGCAAGGAGTTGAACTGGGACCGGTCGATCCCGTTGGGAACAATTATCGCGTCGGGATCACCATATTCATCAGCCATCACACGCTTCAACCATCGAGCGATGACGAATTTGGGACCGGGCATCCGGTACGTCCTGGCTACCCTCTCGGGGTCCCCGCCATGAAGTTCGTGACCCCGCACGAAGTAAGCCTTGATACCCTTCGAGGCCGGCCAGTCCTCGATCCATTCCCGGGTTTCCCACCAGGTGGCAATCGTGACATCGGCATCCGGAACATGTTCAGGCCGGATTCTGCGTTCCCTGACCGGAATCAGGTTTGCGGTCGAGTGCTCAAGATGATGGCGGCCAAGATTGCGCGTTGCCCATTCGTTTCTTGCACGCCGCAGCCAGCGGCGAACATGCCATAATTTTGGCCAGGGGCGGGGGAGCGCCACGTAGGCGATGTTCACCTCATGCCCGAGTCGAACCATCGCCTCCGCGATCAATCGATTGGATTTGGTTCCGCCGGCAAGGTTTGTTCGGGGCAAAATCCAGTTGATGACAAGCTTTCGCGGCTTGCCTTGCGACTCACGAGGCATATCGGGACTGGCCGGATGCATGGCTGTATGGTTACCGAATTATCTTCATGCTCGAACACGCTGCGCTTGCGGCGAGTTCTCGCGCAAGGGCTGCGGTTCCTTGCAGATGTGCAGCCCCATCTGAACCAGGGCCATGGCAACCCTGGGGTCGTCACCGGACTTAAATTCAGACACCAAGTTGCGACTTTCCGGCGACAAAATCAAATTCAGAACCTCTACGGCTCTAGTTAGCAGAAAGCTTTGTCGATAGCGGTTCCAGTCGGGAGAGTACTGCAGCAGTTTCACAGGGTCCGCCCAACTGTGCTGGACGTCGTTCCATGGAGTTGCGGAAGCTGGAAGACTGCGAAACTCGTCAAGTTGTCCCGTTTTTCGCAGTTTCTTGAAGTAACTCCCTTCTTCCCGATCGTCCGCGCTGGCAGCAACGCCGGTATTGGCGTTCATCATGGCGTTCAAAGGGCCGCACAAGCGGTTGAAAGCGGCGTGAGCGGCATTTCCCGCATAACGATCCGATGGAGAAAGGCGGGCGGCGACTTCGATGACGCGCCGGAAATAGAATAACTCGTCGGAACAAAACAA
>CAZGQB010000198.1:0-2021 GCA_964527055.1 uncultured Sulfuritalea sp. | reverse complement strand
GAAACCAGGTCGATGTCACCGACATGGCCGGCGACCTCGGCGACAATGTCCGCATTGGTACCGACGCAGAAGGATTCATTTTCCTTTCCCCCAGCTTGATATACCGGTTGCGACCCAAGCAGGTCCGTGACGATCCTGAATCCTTCGCTGTCGAGGATTGCCAGCACGAACATTCCGGTAAGCGACGCCGACATTTCCGACAATGACTGGCTTTCCAGTGCCCGCGCTACTGCGCGGCAAAATCCGTCATCGCCGTCTTCCTCGTGAGCGAGGCCGATCACGCGCGGGCGCCCCGTGCAAGCGAATACGCCGCCATTTCTTTCCAGGGGTCGGTAGCCACGGCCTGGCGGCGGCTGGATCGCCACGGATCCCCATTTGAAGCGCTTGACAACGACCGGGCGATCTTTCATGCCCGGCCTGTCCTGAAGTCTCCGGGCGACATGCTCCGGTGACTGCATTTCGCCGATCTGTATTATGAAGTCGCTCATTTTTCCGAATGATAGCAATTACCATCGCAGGCCGAGATAGGCGTGGCCGCCGAAGATTACGATTCCAGATGCCGCGAAAGCAAGCAAATCCAGGGTTGGCATCCATACGCCATAACGCCGTATTGCCCAGACCAGAAGCGGATAATCGATCACTTTGGAGGCGGCGACGCCGATGACCATTCCCTTTACATCGCCCACGAAAGCGCCTGCCGCAATGCAGGCGATCAGGAGCACACCGCGTCCGGCCTGCAGCATCATGTGGCGCTTCGAGTCGCCGGCGGCAAGCAGGATACTGCTTGCCGGAACATTGATCACCGCGCCGATGGCTCCTGCGGCAAGTATCTGAAGCATCCATCCCGCGCCCGCGTAGCGGAGATCGTAGAGAAAATCGATCATCCATTGTCCGCCCAGCGAAAGCGCCCACATAGGGGGGGCAAAGGCGAGGACCAATCCGAGGCGGGCCTTGAACATCTTCCGCCGCAGTTGCGGATCGCTGCGATTGACCAGGTCCGCGTATATCGGAAACATGACCTGGGTGTTGATTTTCAGCAAGACTTCCACTGAAATCCGCGACCAGATGGTCGCCGTGGCAAACAGCCCCAACATGGGTTTGGTCATGAACAGTCCCAGCAGGCTGCGGTCTCCCCACTGAATGAGGAAGGTCAGTGCCGTGGCCAGGAATATCCACTTGCCGAAGTTGACAAGTTCGTGCGCGGCCGCACGATCCCAGGCGAAGCGGGGCTTACGTCCGGGAATAAGGAATTGGGATGTTGTTGCGGCCGTCAGGACGCGAATCACGCCACCGAAAGCCAGCGCCCAGACGGAGCGCAGGTACCAGGCCAGCACGATCATGCAGAGCAGGCTGAAGATCTGGCTGGATATTTCCCAGATCACCAGCGGCTTGATGTTTACGTCACGGCGAAGCGAAAGGACGCTGGTCGATGTGAAGCCTCCGACCAGGGCCGACAAGCCGGCAAACGGGATCAGTTGCATCAGTATGGGCGCCTCATAGACGATTGCCATCGGCACGGCTGCAACGCATGTTGCGAGCCAGAGCCCCGCACCGCGCATGACTTGAAGCGTCCAGGCCGTATCGAGAAACCGCTGTTGGTTGCCGCGTGGGCTGCGGACAACCCCGGTCCCGATACCGAAGTCGGAGAACATCTGTATGCCGGCCAGTACCATCTCGACCAGCACCATGATTCCAAACACTTCCGGGGCCAGGAGTCGGGTCAACACAAGGTTTCCGGCCAGCCTGCATGCCTGGGCCGTTCCGAAACCGAAGACGGTCCATGCCGCGCCGTGAAATGCGAGCTTTTTCAGCGATCCGCGTCGTGGCCCGGTTGCGGGTTCCGGTTCCGCCGGTTTCGAGCCGGCGGCGACATCGCCCTCACGGCTGCCCGCGGGCGCTTCGGTTGCATCCTCGCGCGGATTTTGGCCTTGTTTTCCTTTGTCGTTCATAGCTCATCGGACCGGGGGAATGTCCGTTTAGAATGCCTGTGCCTTCCCGGTAGTGGATCGGGTCGATAGCAA
>CAZGQB010000197.1:0-4503 GCA_964527055.1 uncultured Sulfuritalea sp. | reverse complement strand
ACCGCCGGTGACGACGATGATCTTGTTTTGTACTTTCATGGGTCATCTCCTTGTTACCAGAAGTTCAACTTCTTGGTAGAAGTTCAACTTCTTCCACACTCCAGAAGTTCAACTTCTTGGAAGAAGTTGAACTTCTACCACACGACTACGATAGGTTACCAATGGGGCGAATCTTGCCGCCGGCGATGTGTTTGGCGGCGATGTAGCCGAATGTCATGGACGGGCCGATGGTGCTGCCCGCGCCGGGGTAGGTGTTGCCCATCACCGAGGCGGAGTTGTTGCCCGCAGCGTACAGTCCCGGAATCGGGGCGCCGTCGCTGCGCAGGACGCGGGCGTATTCGTCAATCACCAGGCCGCCTTTGGTGCCCAGATCGCCCGCCACCATCTGTACCGCATAGAAGGGCGGCTTCTCGATGGGCGCCAGGCAGGGATTGGGCTTCACCGTCGGGTCGCCGTAATAGCGGTCGTAGCCGCTGTCGCCGCGATGGAAATCTGCGTCCACGCCGCGACGGGCGAACTGGTTGAAGCGCTCCACCGTCTCTGTCAGGGCTTTCGGGTCGAGGCCGCAGTTCTGCGCCAGCTCTGCCAGCGTAGCGCGGCGCTTGAAATATCCGCTGGCGAAATACGATTCGGGGATCGGCTGCATGGGAAACAGCGTGCCGAAGATGTACTTGCTGCGGTAGCGGCTGTCCATGATGAAGGTCGCGGGGATGTGCGGGACCTCGGCGGTGTGCTTTTCGTACATCGCATGCACCACCTCGACGTACGACGCCGCTTCATTCGTGAACCGTTTGCCCGCCGCGTTGACCATGATCGCGCCGGGGTACGAACGCTCGCCCACGTGGAACATCACCGGCGCGTTGGGCGGCACGCTCGAAGGTCCCCACCAGGCATCGTCCATCAGGTCAATTCTTGCGCCGACCTTCATCCCCGCCTGGATCGCGTCGCCGGTGTTGCCCGGGCTGGCGGAACTCCATTCGTGGTTGATCGGCGCCTTCTGGAATTCCTCGCGCATCTCCTGATTGTGGGCAAATCCGCCTGCGGCCAGAATCACGCCCTTGCTGGCGCGAATCCGCAGCGACTTGCCATCCCTTTCGGCCACAACCCCGACGCACGCTCCATTTTCGATGACCAGTTCTTTGAGCGGGGTGTTGAGCCAGATGGGGACGTTTTCATCTTTGAGCGAAAGGCGCAGGCGGGCGATCAGCGCCTGCCCCAGCGCCAGATACTTCACGCCCGTCAGCACGTTGAAGATCGTGCGCGTGCCAACTTTGAGCGCGGTCCGTTTGCCAGCCCAGGTGGAGGTGATCATGCCCAGTTTGTTGTACTCGCTGGCGGTGAAGGCCAGCCCCGCCGGGGCTTTCATGCTCATGGGGCGCAGCTGAGCGAGGTCTTTGCCCAGCTTGCTGCCGTTGAAGGGCGAGCCTTCGATCGCGCGCCCGTCCGCCATGCCGCCGGGCCGTTCGGGGTAGTAATCGGCATAGCCCACTGAGCGGTGAAAACGGACCTGTGAATTGCTGGCCAGGTACTTCACCATTTCGGGGGCGTTCGTGAGATAGGCGTCCTGCAGGGACTGCGGCGTGCGGCTGCCGATGGTGTGCTGCAAGTAGGTGCGCGCCTTCTCGAGCGAATCGTCCAGGCCGTCGCGCTGCAACAGGTAATTGTTCGGAACCCACAGCCCACCGCCCGAAATAGCTGTCGAGCCGCCGTAGTATTCTGTCTTCTCAAGCATCAGGATATCCAGCCCGGCCTGCTTCGCGACCAGCGCGGCGGTCATCGCCCCGCCGCCCGTGCCGACGACCAGAACCCCGGTGGCGTGATCCCAGTTTGCCATGCTTGTCTCCTTCTGATGATTTTGACGGCTCCCAGCATCGGTCTTGCCAGTGTTTCGATCTGTGACAAATCTGTCATCCCTGCCAATCCATTGATCTATGTCTGCGCCTCTCGCAAGTTGCATAAGTCAGAAGAGCATGACAAAATCGGCAGCGCAATGTCAAAATTTTGCCAAATCACGACAATTCATTGTCATTTTTTCGGAGCATTGTTATGTACATAGCGATCTCGCGCCCGAAGCCACGTCCGCCGCCTGTATTCATGGCCACCTATCCGGCCAGTTCGGACGATCTGGTTTCCATTGCTTTCTCCTGCGCAATGCGACCTAGCAAATCGCGTTACAAATATAGCTTGCGAGCAAAGGTTAGATACAAGGCCGACGAAGCGGTCGCAGTGTACACGCCCTCGGCGATGGCCTGCATGATGCCGGCGTTGTCCGTGGCGGCGTAGTACCAGCCGGCGTCTGCTTCCGTGCCGCCGCCCGCCAGGATGATTTCCAGCGTCAGGTTAAACCAGCGGTCATCCGTAGCGGGCGCATTGTAGATCTTGGCCAGTTCCAGGTAATGCTGCTGCTTCTCGTGGCGATACGGCGGGAAGATGTGCATGGCGCGGTCGTTCAGGCGCACATCGTACACATCCAGCCCGGCCAGCGTGGCCAGCAGCGGCACACGCACCCCCACCGTATCATCGCCGCGCCCAAGTGCCTGTTTGCCTTTCCGATATAGCTGGCTGATACGGTAATGTTCCCGGTGCCAGGCTTCATCTCGTTTTCCCAGGTGAACATTGTCGTAGCCGGTGAGTGCGCCGCTGTCGGTGTATTCGGCCGCGAAAAAGATGCCGCCCACTTTCAGAACCCGCGCCATTTCACCGATCACCGTTGGCGCGTCCCGGACATGGGTCAAAACGGTCTGGCACACCACGCCATCGAAGGTCTCCTCCGCGAAACGCAGGTGGTGGGCATCGCCCTGCTCGAAGTACAACTGTGTCAATCCATTCCGTTCGGCGAATGCAGCCGCATCAGCCACCGGATTGGTCTCAAAGTCAATGCCGGTGATGTGCAGATCCGGGCGCAGTTCCGCCAGCAAAAAGGAGACGCCGCCGTTGCCGCAGCCCACATCGAGGATGTGCCCATGGGGTGGGAAATCCAGCAGCGGCAGGACGATGCGCTGGAAGTAATCCATGTTCCAAAAACTCTTCATCCGCAGCCGCAAAAAGCGGGCGGTCTCGTCGTCTTGCCAGGGGTTGTGACTGTTGGTTTGCTGGCTCATCTGGGTTGCCACCTTCTTTTAAGAGAACACCGTTACCAGGCCGGCCAGAAAAGCTGGCGCTACCACGGCGCAGTGTGTGTATTTGGGGATCACCTCGTAAGTGAGCCTGAAATCAGCATATCTCCGGCTATTCAAAGCAGCCAGGAACCGTTCGAGGTACGGCCGTTCATACTCATTGATTTCCACTTCACCATACGCCAGGTAAAGGCGAACGGGAAGATTGTCATGTTGTTCTGCATGCTTCTGTTCTGCATCAAGGATGAACCCATTGCCATGTGGCAGGTCAGGACTACCCACCACATAGCGTTGAAACAGTTGCGGGTGCTGAAACAGCGCATACAGAGCAAATTCACCACCCCACGAGAACCCCATCAAGGTTCTATCGGTCGCGTCAATCCGATATTCAGCTTCAACCCAGGGTACCAATTCTCGCTGGATGAACTGCAAGAAATGATGGGCATTGCCGGAAGAAACGTGACCGGAAATAGGAAAAACATCTTGAATGAATCCTTCGGCTCCTTCGTCCCTCAGCGGCAGAAAATCCCGCATTCGCAGGTGCATCACTTGCGCGTAAGCCTCTGTTACCGAACCATGAGATGGATACCCAACCCCGACGATAAGCGCATCGGGGAATTCGTTACAAAAAGGAACGCGAATAGCCAGTGTCCGGGCCATCTCCACCACCATGCCAAAATACAAGTTGGCATCCAGCACGTAAATCACCGGATAGTTCTTTTCCGGGTATTTGGCATAATGGAATGGAAGGGCGACGGAGATGAGATACTCTTGTTCGACTACCTGGGAATAAAGCGTTCGCACCTCAGTTCCGGGGATGGTTGCCGCTGGATAATTAGACATGGTTTGCCTCCTTCTGTGAATCCATCCCCTAAAGCGGGGGGCGGTGGAGCTGAACAAGACCGAACAAGATGTTGGCCAACGCCTCCGGCATGGTGATCATGGCATCGTGGCCGGTCGGCAGGTGACGGTACGCCCAGCCCAGGTTGTTGAACTTCGTTTCTTCGGCGGCGATGTCTTCAGCTGTCGCTCCTTCGACGCAGGAAATGTAGGTGCGGGGAATGGCGCGGGCGGCGGAATCGGTCAAGCTGATGGGCGTGGTCAGTGCCTTGCGCGGGTGCGGGGTCAGTTTCGACCGGAACCAGGCCAGGTCTGCGCCCGTGACGCCGAATGTCCAGTCAGGGATCGGTTGAATCCGTTGTTCGTCGCCAGGCGCCACGGCGTTTTGTAGGAAGAAATCCCAGGTGTCGCCGATCAAGTCCTTGAGCGCCTTGCCGTCTGCGGGCAACGGCCCATCCAGGTTGACCAGATGAGCGATGCGGTCGGGGATGCGGTCGGCGATGACGGGGGCCAGGGCGCCGCCGAAACTGTGTCCAACCAGAATGAC
>CAZGQB010000196.1:0-4514 GCA_964527055.1 uncultured Sulfuritalea sp. | reverse complement strand
ACGGCCGCGGAACGCCGCGCCGCCCGGATCGAAAACGAGATTGATCCGCAGATCCTGCCCCTGTTCCTCGAGGAAAGCGTCGATCTCATGCGCGAGATCGGCGAGAAGCTGCGCGAATGGCGATCCGATCCGACCGACGCCGCAACCTCCCGCACGCTCCAGCGCGCCCTGCACACCCTGAAGGGCAGTGCCCGGATGGCAGGCGCCATGGGGTGCGGCGAACTGCTGCATTCGATGGAAGACCGGATCGACCAGGCCGTGCGCATGAAGTCGGTACATGCGGCCACCATCGACGGTCTGGAAACCTCCTACGACCGCGCGGCAATGCTGATCGAACGCCTGCGCAACCCCGATGCGGCCGCCCCGGAGCCCGAAGCGCCGGCACCCGTGATGACGGGCCCGGATGTGTCCGTGGAAGTGCAGGCTCCCGAATCCGTGCTGGCCGAACATGCGCCGACTGCAGCGCCGCATGCGCCCGCGGCAACCGATGCCCAGCGCCCGGCGCCCTTCGCGCCCACCGCGGCGGTGCAGCTGCGCGTTCGCGCCGACCTGGTCGACCAGCTGGTGAACGAGGCCGGCGAGGTGGCCATCGCCCGCGGCCGGATCGAGGGCGAACTGCTGGGGTTGAAGGGGTCCCTGCTGGAACTGACGGAAAACATCATCCGCCTGCGCAAGCAGCTGCGCGAAGTGGAAATCCAGGCCGAGTCACAGATGCAGTCGCAACAGGCGCTGGCCAGCGAGCGGGCGGTGGAATTCGATCCGCTCGAATTCGACCGCTTCACCCGCTTCCAGGAAGTGGCGCGGATGATGGCGGAAAGCGTGAACGACGTCGCCACCGTGCAGCAGACCCTGATGCGCAACCTCGATCAGGCCAACGCCGCGCTCGCCGCCCAGGCGCGCCTTTCCCGCGAACTGTCGCAGCGCCTGATGGGCGTGCGCATGGTGCCCTTCGACAGCCTCGCCGAACGCCTGCATCGCGTGGTGCGGCAGGCGGCCAAGGATACCGGCAAGCGCGCCAACCTGGACATCCGCCAGGGTCAGACGGAACTTGACCGCTCGGTGCTGGAAAAAATGGCCGGCCCGCTGGAACACATGCTGCGCAACAGCGTGGCCCACGGCCTCGAAGACACCCCCGGACGCAACGCGGCCGGCAAGGACCCGATCGGCCAGATCACGCTTTCCCTGGCGCAGGAGGGCAACGAAATCGTGGTTTCCATCGCCGACGACGGCGCCGGCCTCGACTTCCCGCGGATACGGAGCCGCGCCATCGAGCACGGACTGATCGCGGCCGACGCGGACCCCGACGAAGCCGCCCTGGCGCAACTGGTCATGCAGGCCGGCTTCTCCACCGCGAAGGAGGTGACCACGCTGGCCGGACGCGGCGTCGGCATGGACGTCGTGAAAAACGAAACGGCCAGCCTCGGCGGCCGCATCGAGATCGACTCGGTCACCGGGCGCGGCGCCACCTTCCGCATCTACCTGCCGCTGACGCTGGCCGTCACCCAGGCCGTGCTGGTCACCGCCGGCAATCGACGCTATGCCATTCCTTCGTCGATGATCGAACAGGCCACCGAAAACAAGCCTGAGGCTGCGGCAAGGATCCGCGCCGCCGGCAGCACCGAGTGGCTGGGAAACCGGTTTCCCTACCACTACCTGGCCGCGTTGCTGGGCGAAAAGGACCCTACCCCGCCGCAGCAGCGGCGGCACTGGATCCTGCTGGTCAAGGGCGGTACCGAACGCGTCGCGCTCGAGGTCGACAGCCTGTCCGGCAACCAGGAAGTCGTGGTCAAGGCGGTCGGGCCGCAACTGGCCCGTGTACCCGGACTGGCCGGCGCCACGGTGCTGGGCAACGGCGAGGTGGTGCTGATCATCAATCCGATCGCGCTTGCCGCTCGCTTCGCCCACGTCGCGCCGGCGCAGGCCGAAGCGCTGGCGGAAGCCGCTCCCGCGGCGCAGGAGCCTACTGCCGGTGCCCCGGCCGCAGTGGTACCCGCCCCCGGTGCCGCCGCGGCCGTGATGGTGGTCGACGATTCGCTGACGGTACGCAAGATCAGCGGCCGCCTGCTGGCCCGCCATGGCTACCATGTGCTGACCGCAAAGGACGGCGTCGACGCGCTCGAGCAGCTGGTCGACGTGGTGCCCGACGTCATGCTGCTGGACATCGAAATGCCGCGCATGGACGGCTTCGAACTGGCGCGCAACATCCGCGGCGACAAGCGCCTGCAGCACATTCCGATCATCATGATCACGTCGCGCACCGCCGACAAGCACCGCCTGCATGCCCAGGAAATCGGCGTGGATCACTACATGGGCAAACCCTACGACGAAGACGACCTGCTCGCCCGCATACGCGAGTGCGTCGAAAGGAAATCCTGACGCTCGTGCGGCGCGCCCGAGGCGGTTCGCGCGAGGTCGGCACCGGAGAACGCATACATGACGCAGCCATCCGCAGCGCGCCCCTTCAGGGTGCTCGGCATCCAGCAGATCGCCATCGGCGGCCCCTCCAAGGAACGCCTGAAAAAGCTCTGGGTCGAAATGTTCGGCCTGGCCGTCACCGGCAACTACGTCAGCGAGCGGGAAAACGTGGATGAGGACATCACCCAGATGGGCAGCGGCCCCTTCCGGGTCGAAGTCGACCTGATGCAACCGCTCGATCCGGCAAAAAAGCCGGCCGTGCACGAACCGCCGCTGAACCACGTCGGCCTCTGGATCGACGACCTGCCGAAGGCCGTCGAATGGCTGACGGCGCAGGGCGTGCGCTTTGCGCCGGGCGGCATCCGCAAGGGCGCCGCCGGCTTCGACATCACCTTCCTGCACCCCAAAGCCAACGACCAGTTCCCGATTGCCGGCGAAGGCGTGCTGATCGAACTGGTGCAGGCCCCCGCGGACGTCATCGCTGCCTTCGCGCGCATTGACTGACCTCCGTCGGCGTGTGTGCCGCGCCGGCGATCACACTGCCCGGCAAGCCCGTCAGCATGTCCATGACGAGCATCACCGCCACGGGCACGACTTCCCCTGGGATGGCGACGGCGCGCACGAGCATCTCCACGCGCATGAGCCGATGCGCCATTTCCATCCGCATTTCCCCGACATCCACCACCGCCATCGGCATTGATCGGCCGTAGCGCCGACGCCCCTCGCGCCATGACGTAGCACCGGGCTGCGCGCGGCCCCTCAAAAATAATTGTTATATATAATCGTTTTTTGTTATATTTACAACTGTAATGAACTTCCTCGCCCTCTTCCTCACCCTGCCGACGACCCAGTCCGCCGGCCGCATGCGCGTCTGGCGCGCGCTGCGCGCACTGGGCTGCGGCACCCTGCGCGACGGCGTTTACCTGCTGCCTGAGGGCGATGGGCGCGCCGCCCGGCTCGAAGGCATCGCCGATGACGTGAAGCGCGCCGGGGGCACGGCCGAGCTGTTCCTGCTCGACGGCCGCGACGAAGCCCAGCGCGCGCGTCTGCTCGCGCTGTTCGACCGCGGCGCGGACTATGCCGCCCTGCTTGCGGCGATTGCCGCCGCCAACCCGGGCGATGCCAAGGGCCTGCGCGGCCTGAGGCGCGAACTGGCCACGCTCGCTGCCATCGATTTCAACCCCGGCGAAGCGCAGCGCCAGGCCCAATCTGCCCTAGCCGCGCTCGAAGCGGCCGCCGGCGGCGAACCGGTGGCGACCGCAGGAGACATTCGCCGTCTCGCCAGCGCCGACTTTCAGGGGCGGACCTGGGCCACGCGCAAAAACCTCTGGGTGGATCGCATGGCCTCGGCCTGGCTGATCCGCCGCTTCATCGACAGGAAGGCGAAGTTCCTCTGGCTGGACAAGCCGGCGAAGTGCCCGAAGACCGCGCTCGGTTTCGATTTCGATGGCGCCGCCTTTACCCATGTCGGCGGGCGCGTCACGTTCGAAGTTCTCGCCGCCAGTTTCGGCCTCGATGCCGACCCCGCGCTGGCGAAGATCGCCGCCATCGTGCATTGCCTCGATGTCGGCGGCGTACCGGTGGCCGAGGCGGCGGGCATCGAAGCCGTGCTGGCCGGCCTGCGCGCCGCGTCCGAAGGCGACGACAAGCTGCTTACCGCCGCCGCGCGCGTGTTCGACGGCCTCCATCAGCATTACCAACAGGAGCCCAGCAATGGCTGAAGCGCAACTCGCCGTACCGCAGGCGCCGACTTTCATGGAGGCCCTGCGCTTCTGGTTCAAGCTAGGCTTCATCAGTTTCGGCGGGCCGGCCGGGCAGATTGCGATCATGCATCAGGAACTGGTCGAGCGCCGGCGCTGGATTTCCGAGCACCGCTTCCTCCACGCACTCAACTACTGCATGCTGCTGCCGGGGCCGGAGGCCTGCCAGCTGGCGATCTACACCGGCTGGCTGCTGCACGGCCTGCGCGGCGGGCTGATGGCCGGGCTGCTGTTCTTCCTGCCGGCTTTCTTCCTGCTCTCCCTGCTGGCCGGGCTGTATCTGGCCTTCGGCGACCTGCCGCTGGTGCAGGGTGTGTTCTACGGCATCAAGCCGGCGGT
>CAZGQB010000195.1:0-4544 GCA_964527055.1 uncultured Sulfuritalea sp. | reverse complement strand
GCGCCCGTAGCTCATCTGGATAGAGTACTTGGCTACGAACCAAGGGGTAGGGAGTTCGAATCTCTCCGGGCGCGCCAATAAATCAACAAGGCAGTTAGTGAAAGTGATCACTAACTGCTTTTTGCATTTTGGGACGGGTGGTGGATTTCTCTCGACGGGTCGTGCGCTGTTTCCCGGTTTGTTCCCAGCCTGGCGTTTCCGCGCCCGCCACGGCGCCGGCACCTGCTGACGATGTGGCATCGTGACGGCCGCGCAAAAAATCAGCCCGAAACAATTCGCCTGGGAACTCGCCCCGGCGACAGATCCGTACATGCACTGGCGCGTTCGCCGCAGCACGCTGTATGCGTTCATCGGATCGCTCGTCATCCATGGTCTGGCATTGTTCGTGGTTCCCCGGCAACCGCTGGGCGGCATCGAGGCATCGCCCACCGGTCGCGATCGACTGGTGGTGAACCTGAAGCCACCCGCGTCGCCACCGGGCGCGAAAAGCGTACCGCCAGCGCTTGCCGAGAGCCGGCCGGAACCGCCGCCGCCGGTGCGCCGTCCGAAGGAGTCGCCGGCGCCCGTCATCGCGCTGAACAAGTCCCGCGAGCGAAGCCAGACCGCACCGTCGGTCCCGGTGCTGCCGGCGATTCAGCCACGCCCTGCCGCCGATGCGCCGACGGACATGCAGTCTTATGTCGAGGCGCAACGAGCCCGGCGTCAGGCGGCCGAGGGATTTTCCGGCAGGGCCCCGACCCAGTTCCCGGCCCCTCCCGCCGCGGGACTCGAACCCTCCGAGGACGAAATCCGCCTGGCAAGGGTCAAGCGCAACCTGACGGTCGGCACCAGCGGCATCTTCCAGATCATCAGCATCGAATCGAGCCGTGCGGCGTTTTCCTTCCGTGGCTGGACCAGCGATGCGAGCAATTCCCGGCGCGAATACGTCCAGGTCGAAATCGGCAACAACAGCAGCATCGAGATCGCCATCGTGCGCAAAATGATCGAAATGATCCGCCGCCATTACCAGGGCAATTTCAACTGGGAGTCGCAGCGGCTCGATCGCACCGTGGTCCTCTCGGCGCGGCCGGGGGACAACGACGGCCTGGAGGCCTTTCTGCTCAAGGAGTTTTTCGGCGAGGCGCCGCGCGACAACCGGTTTCGCTGAAGCCCGGCATCGGCAGCGGCGCCGATCGCGTATACACTTGCGATCCGTATGAGGAAAGGTGGATGCATGAAGAAGATAGTGCTGGTCTTGCTCGGATGCGCCGCCGCGATTCCGGCGCTGGCGCAGGACATCAACCTGCGCCACGATCTCGAGGGCAAGGCACTGGATGCATTGGCGACCCTGGCCCTGCGCTTCAACGACGAGCAGAAGGGCAGGGGCCGGGTGCTGCTGCAGGATATGCGCGGGCTGGACAGCAAGCATGTACCGCCCCATCTCGCCCTGCTCGATACCGACGACAGCATGGAGTTCTTCGGCACCCGGCCGCGCTTTCGTCCCTTGCATGACGTGATGCGCGAAGCCGGGCAGAAATTCGACGCCAACGGGTTCTACCCCCAGATGGCCGATGCGGCGGATGACGCCAGCGGGCGCATCCAGGCGCTGCCGCTGGCACTGTCCTTGCCGGTGCTGTTCACCAATCGCTCCGCCTTGCGCAAGGCCGGCGTGAATCCGGACCTGCCGGTGAAGACCTGGTGGGAGTTGCAGAAGGTGGCGGGCCAGATCTACGACAGCGGCGGAAAGTGTCCGCTGACGACCTCGCGTTTCGCCTGGATACATGCCGAGAACGTCGCGTCGCAGGCGGGCCAGCCGTCGCTGGTGAAGTCGGGGGCGGCGGAGAAAGTGCAGGTCAATGGCATGGTCAACGTCAAGCACCTGGCTCTCCTGGCGAGCTGGCAGAAGAGCCGCTACTTTCATTATTCCGGCCCGGGGCGCGAGGGCAACCGGCGCTTCCTCAGCGGCGAATGCGCCATGCTGACGGGCGAATCATCGCTGTATGCCGATGCCAGGCGCGCCGGCATCGATGTCGGCATTGCGGCCCTGCCGCATTACGACGATGTGTATGGGGCGAAACCGGCCGACGTGCTGCCGGACGGCGCCAGCTTGTGGATCCTGGCCGGGCACAAGAAGGACGAATATCAGCTTGCCGCCCGTTTCGTCAATTTCTTGTTGCGTCCCGAAGCGCAGACCGAGTGGGCCAGGGCCACCAGTTACCTGCCGATGACGCGGGCGGGCCTTGACGGTTTGCGCGACTCGGGGATTCCCAGGCACTTGCTGGATGCCGCGGAAAAGCGCCTTTCGGTGACGCGCAAAGACAGCACGCGGATCAAGCATGGGCCGTTGCGCGACAGGCTGCGCGAGTTCATCGGCGAGGAAGTGGTGCCGGTGTGGACCACCGACCGGCCGGCCAAGGAGGCGCTGGACAATGTCGCACGCCGGGTCGACACGGCGCCGGCAGCGCCGGCCGGGGCGGCGCCGATGCGCAAGCAGTGATTTATCCGCGCATCATCGCGCATCGCGGCGGCGGGGCGCTGGCGCCGGAAAATACCCTTGCCGGCTTGCGCCTCGCGGCACGCCTCGGCTGTGGCGGAGTCGAGTTCGATGTCATGCCCGCCACCGATGGTGTGCCCGTCCTGATCCACGACGAAACCCTGGAACGTACTACCACGGGCCGCGGTCGGGTCGCCGCGCTGGCTTCCGCCACGCTGGTCCGGCTCGATGCCGGCATCCGCCACCATCCGGCCTTTGCCGGCGAGCCGGTGCCGACGCTCGACGAGGCCTTGCGCCTGTGCGCCGCGCTCGGCTTGTGGGCCAATGTCGAAATCAAGCCGGCGGCCGGACAGGAGGCCGAAACCGGGCGGGTCGTCGCCCGCCATGCCGCCGCAGCGAGCGGCGGGCTGCTGCTGTCCTCGTTTTCGTCCATTGCCCTGGGTGCCGCCGCCGGGGAAGCCGCTCGCCTGCCGCGCGCCCTGCTGGTCGGGGCGATTCCGGCCGACTGGCGCGAGCGCATGATGGAAGCGGGCGCGTGCGCCTTGCACACGGCGGCCAACGCACTCGAGGCTGATGCAGTGCGGGCGGTGCGCGCTGCCGGGTTTCCGCTCGCCTGTTACACGGTCAATCGACGCGACGAGGCCGAACGCCTGTTTGCCATGGGCGTCAGCGCCGTGTTTACGGATCGGCCCGATCTTTGGGCTGCAGCGGAGATGTAACGGTCGCTGACAGTTGCTTACATTTCGATTGTCAGCGCGGCGCAGTCCCTCGCGTTACTTTGCGGATGGGGCCGTCCCATATCAATTACCAGGAGCACTACATGAAACGCACATCCCGTCTGCTGATCGCTGTCCTTGCCGTTGTTGCGCTGCCCGGTGTGGCGCAGACCAGCACACCCAAGGTAGACCAGCGTCAGGCAAACCAGCAGCAGCGCATCGATCAGGGCGTCGCGTCGGGCCAATTGACCGACAAGGAAGCGGCCAGACTGGCCAAGGGCCAGGCGCAGGTGGAAAACAAGGAAGCCAAGGCCAAGGCCGACGGCAAGGTCACGGCCAATGAGCGCAAGAAGTTGCAGCACGCGCAGGACCAACAGAGCAAGAAGATCAAGCACGAAAAGAATGACAGGCAGCGCGATCTCGATCACGACGGCAAGAAGGACGCTCAGGCCGCGAAGAAGTAAGTCCGTCCCGTGACGCAGAGGCCCGCCCCGCGCGGGCTTTTTTATGTCCGCGGCGTTCAGCCGCGGACGGTATCGTCCGGCTGGCATCCGCCTTCGCCGGAAGTGGAGACCGTGTTCCCCGGTGGGATGAGGCATGTTCTTGTAAAATCGCACTTTTGCGTCCAAGGCCGCGCCCCGCCATGAAAAGCTCCGAAATCCGCCAGAAGTTCCTCGACTTCTTTGCCTCGAAAGGCCACCAGGTCGTGGCCTCCAGCTCGCTGGTGCCGCACGACGATCCGACCCTGCTGTTCACCAATGCCGGGATGAACCAGTTCAAGGATGTCTTCCTCGGCTTCGACAAGCGCAGCTACAACCGTGCCGCGACTTCGCAGAAATGCGTGCGCGCCGGCGGCAAGCACAACGACCTGGAGAACGTCGGCTACACCGCGCGCCACCACACCTTCTTCGAGATGCTGGGCAACTTCAGCTTCGGCGACTATTTCAAGCGCGACGCCATCAAGTACGCCTGGGAACTGCTGGTCGATGTCTACCGGCTGCCGGCGGACAAGCTCTGGGTCACGGTGTATGCGGAGGATGACGAGGCCTACGACATCTGGACCAAAGAGATCGGGGTGCCGGTGGAACGCTGCATCCGCATCGGCGACAACAAGGGCGCGCGCTACGCTTCCGACAATTTCTGGATGATGGGCGACACCGGTCCCTGCGGCCCCTGCACCGAGATCTTCTACGACCACGGTCCGGAGATCCCCGGCGGCCCGCCCGGCTCGCCCGACGAGGACGGCGACCGCTACATCGAGATCTGGAACAACGTCTTCATGCAGTTCAACCGCGACGAGCACGGCGTCATGCATCCGCTGCCCAAGCCCTCGGTCGATACCGGGATGGGCCTCG
>CAZGQB010000194.1:0-4576 GCA_964527055.1 uncultured Sulfuritalea sp. | reverse complement strand
TGAAAACCGCCGCCATTCCCGCCGTCCGCGTTCCCCCTGAACTGCGCCAGGCCGCTGAAGAATTGCTCGCCGACGGCGAGACTCTGTCCGGCTTCGTCGAGGATGCCGTGCGGCGCAACGTCGAGTATCGACAGATGCAGGCGGCGTTCATCGCGCGCGGCCTCGCCGCGCGCGACGCGGCACGCGCATCCGGCCAATATGTCAAAGCCTCGACGGTGCTCGGCAAGCTCAAGCGTCGCCTGGCCACCGCACAGAAAAAAGCCCCGAATACCAAATGAAGAAATTCGTGGTCCGCTTCACCGAGGAGGCGGAAGCGGATTTGTTGCACCTGTTCGATTTTCTGCTGGAACGCGACATCGGCGCCGCCGAGCGGGCCGAACTGGCAATCGCCAAGGCGCTCGAGTTGCTGGAGATATTTCCGTTCTCCTGCCGCAAAGCGGCGGGCGGCGGCACCTTCCTGCGCGAACTCATCATTCCCTTCGGCAATTCCGGTTACGTTGCGCTGTTTGAGATCGAGGCAGGCGGCTATGTGACGATTCTCGCTATTCGACACCAGCGGGAAGACGACTACCACTGAGCCATGCGCCGCCGCGACTTCCTCACCGCAACATCGGCCGCCGCGGCCCTTGCGGCCTGCGGCTCGAAGGCCGCGCCGCCGCTGCCGCCGGGCACGCTCACCGGCGCCAACGAGGTCCTCGGCCACCGCCTGCGCAAACCCGATTTCCCCGCGCCGACGGAGACGCTGCGCACCGCCGTGGCCATCGCCGGCGGCGGCATCGGCGGGCTGTCGGCGGCGTGGAAGCTGGCGCGTGCGGGCTGCGACGATTTCCTGCTGCTGGAAATGGAGGGCGAGCCGGGCGGCAATTCGCGCGCCGGTCGCAACGCGGTCTCGGCCCATCCGCTCGGCGCCCACTACCTGCCGCTGCCACCGCGCGAGGCGCGCGCCACGCGCGAGCTGCTGGCCGAGCTCGGCGTGCTGCAGGGCGACCCGGGGGCCGCGCATCCGGCCTACGACGAAAAGTATTTGTGCCACGCGCCGCAGGAGCGGCTCTACATCGACGGCTACTGGCAGGAAGGAATGTGGCCGACGCTCGGCGTGCCGGCCGCGGAGCGCGCGCAATACGCCCGCTTCCAGGACTTCATCGCCGGCCTGCGCCGGCGGCGCGATGCGGCCGGGCGGCGCGCCTTTGCGCTGCCGCTGGCGCTGTCGTCGCCCGACCAGCAACTGCGGGCGCTGGACCGTCTCGGCTTCCGCGACTGGCTATTGACAGAGGGTTACACGGCGCCGGGCCTGCACTGGCTGGCCGACTACGCCTGTCGCGACGACTACGGCACGGCCGCCGCGCAGACCTCGGCCTGGGCCGGGCTGCACTACTTCGCCTGCCGCGACGGCGAGGGCCAGGTGCTGACCGCGCCGGAAGGCAACGCCTGGCTGGCGCGCGGCCTGGCCCGTGTGGCGGCGGGACGGGTGCGGCAGGACGCGCTGGTGTTCCGCGTCGAGCAGCGCAGGAAGGAGGTCGCCTGCGACGTCTATCTCGCCGCCGAAAGCCGCAGCATCCGCATCATCAGTCGCGAGCTGATCTGGGCCGCACCGCTGTTCCTGGTTCCGCACGTGTTCGCCGCACCCCGCCCGGAATGGCTGGCCGCGATCAAGGGCGCCGAGTATGCGCCGTGGGTCGTCGCCAACCTGACACTGAGCGAAGCGCCGCAGACCCGCGCCGGCCAGCCGCTGGCCTGGGACAACGTGATCCACGACAGCGCGGCGCTGGGCTACGTGGTCGCCACCCACCAGCAACTGCGCTACGCGCCGGGACCGACCGTGATCACCTGGTACCGCGCGCTGCACGAGGAATCGGCGTCCCGCCCGCGCCGACTTCTGTACTCGCGCGACGACTGGGCCCGCGAAATCCTTGCCGACCTCGCCGTGGCGCACCCGGAAATCCGCGAACTGGCGACGCGCATCGACATCCACCGCCATGCCCACGCCATGATCCGCCCGCTGTCCGGCCGCCTGTGGGGCGGCGCGCGCGCGGCCTGCGAAGCCGGCGCCGGCAACATCCGCTTCGCCCATGCCGACGTCTCCGGCCTGTCGCTGTTCGAGGAGGCGAATTACCGCGGCGTGCTGGCCGCGGAGCGCACGCTGGGCCGGCTCGGCGTATCCTTTGCATCCTCGCTATGAACGGCCTCCACATCCTTGCCGAATTCCACGCCTGCGCCGGCGATCGCCGCCTGCTGCTGGATGCCGCGCCGCTGGCCGCGCTGTGCCGCCGCGCCTGCGCCGAGGCCGGGCTGGCGGTGGTCGCCGAGGCCTTCCACCAGTTCCCCGCCGCCGGCGCCACCGGCGCCATCGTGCTGGCCGAATCGCACCTGGCGATCCACACCTGGCCGGAACTCGACGCGGTCACGCTCGACCTTTACGTCTGCAACTTTAGCCAGGATAATCGCGCTGCCGCGGAAGCCGCCTACGAAGTGCTGAAGGCGGAATTCAGGCCGCAACGCGTGGTGCGCCACGACGTCAGGCGCGGCGCGATCCGGCCGGCGTCGCCGGCCCTCACCTGACCGGAAACCATGGCTATTCGGCTGTTCTTCTTCCTGCTGGTCTTTGCCAACCTGCTGTTCTTCGCCTGGGCGCAGGGCTACTTCGGTCGGACCGACGAGAACCGCGAACCGCATCGGCTGGCGCAGCAACTGCAGGCCGACAAACTGCGCATCGTGCGCGCACCGGCGGCGGCGAAAAAGCCGGACCTGGCCTGCCGCATGATCGACGGCCTCGTTCCGGCCGAGGCCGAAATACTCAAGGCCGCCATGAAAACCGGCGGCGCCGGCGAAGCCACCATCATCGTGCCGGTGCAGCCGAAGCCCCATCTGGTGGCCATTTCCGACCTGCCCAACAAGACCGCCGCGGAGAAAAAGGTGGCGGAGCTGGAGCGCTTCGGCGTCACCGAACAGGTCACCGCCGAACTTGAAGGCGGCCGCCACGAAATCGTCCTCGGCGCCTTCGCCAGCGAGGCGGAAGCGCGCGATTTCCTGCAGGGGCTGGTGAAGCGGGGCATCAAGTCGGCGCGCGTGGACAGCCGCGAACTTCCCGCGCCGAAGGTCCGCATCGAAGCCCGCGGACCGGCGGCGGAACTGCTGCGGCAGCTGCCGCAGCTGATCGCGCCCCATGCCGATGCCACCATCGGCGATTGTCCGTCGTGACCTGGGTGGTCGGCCTCACCGGCGGCATCGGCAGCGGCAAGAGCGCCGTTGCCGACCTGTTCGCCGCGCACGGCATCGCGGTGGTCGACACCGACGCCATCGCCCATGAACTGACCGCGCCCGGCGGCGCCGCGATGCCGGCGATCCGCGCCGGCTTCGGCGACGGCGTCGCGACCGCCGGCGGCGCGCTCGACCGCGCCGCGATGCGCGCCATCGTCTTCACCGACCCGGCGGCGAAGAAGCGCCTGGAAGCCATCCTGCATCCCCTGATCCGCACCGAAAGCGAGCGGCGCATCGCCGCCGCCTCGTCGCCCTATGTCATCCTCATGGTGCCCTTACTGGTCGAATCGGGCAGCTACCGCGAGCGGGTGAACCGGGTTGCCGTGGTCGACTGCCGCGAGGCGACCCAGATTGCCCGTGTCATGGGCCGCAACGGACTGCCGCGGGCCGAGGTCGAGCGCATCCTCGCGGCGCAGGCGACGCGCGCCGAACGCCTGGCGGCCGCCGACGACGTGATCGACAACGACGGCGAAATCGCCGCCCTGCCGCCCCGGATCGAACGCCTGCATGGGGAATATTTGGCGCTGGCACGGCAGTTTGGTTGAGATTTGCACTGATTTGGGTCACAATCCGGACAATTTTCCCTACTCGTCAAACCACCCGGCAAGCGTGTGATCACTTACGAATACCCTCTCAGCGAGCGCGTTCGCACGTTATTGCGACTCGAAGATCTGTTCGACAAGGTCACCCATTTCGCATCTGCCGAAGGCGCCATGGAGCACCACGTCGCGCTGGTCACGCTGTTCGAAATCCTCGAGGTCGCCGGCCGCGCCGAACTGAAATTCGACCTGGTGCAGGAACTCGAACGCCAGCGCCAGATCCTGCTTTCCTTCCGCAACAACCCGGACATCTCGGAAGAGGCGCTCTCCGGCGCGCTCTACGAAATCGAGCAGGCCAGCGCGCTGCTGCTGGCGATGCAAGGCAAGATCGGCCACTACCTGCGCGAGAACGAATGGCTGATGGCGATCAAGAACCGCGCCGCGATCCCCGGCGGCGTCTGCGAGTTCGACCTGCCCGGCTACCACTACTGGCGGCATCGCGATTCCGCGCTGCGCCAGCAGGACCTCGGCAACTGGATCGCGCCGATGCTGCCGATCCGCGCCGGGCTGGCGATCGTGCTGCGCCTGCTGCGCGCCTCGGGCCGCAGCGAGCAGCAGACGGCGCAGCGCGGCGCCTTCCAGCTGATGCTCGGCGGCCGCAGCGCGCAACTGATCCGCCTCAAGACGGGACAGGGCGAACCCTGCCTGCCGGAAATTTCCGCCGGCAAGTTCGCCATCAACATCCGCTTCCTGCGCCCCGACATGGACCAGCGGCCGCG
>CAZGQB010000193.1:0-4595 GCA_964527055.1 uncultured Sulfuritalea sp. | reverse complement strand
GTCGACGAGAACGTGACCTTGGCCGGTGCGCAGCCGAATTTCACCATCCGATCCCCTTACGGCATCTGGGAGGCCCGCGGACAGGAAATGCTGGCCATCCGCGTATCGGAACTCCCGGCGTTCGAGCAGCTCGCCAAGGTCAGCAAGTCGGATGAATTCATGAAATCGGCCAAGACTGCCGCCGCCGCGCCGGTAAAGGCCGTCGGCCAATTCGTCGAGGGTCCGCTCGAAACCACCGGCAACGTTCTCTCCGGCATCGGCCTGATTGCCAGCCGCGTCGGGCGCGTGGCGGAAAAGTCGGCAACTCGTGTGGGCGACACGGTGGCCGGCAACACGCCGGCGCAAAAGGAGATACTCAAGCCGGCTGCGGCGCCCCTGGGCACGGTCGCGCCACGCACACTCATCGGTGATCCGCTGGGTTACAACCAGCAGCGCCGCGAATGGGCGCAACGCCTGAAGGTCGACCCCTACACTTTCAACGGCGCCCTGTCCGACAAGCTCGGGGAGGTCGCTTCCGTCACCTTTGCCAGCAGCTTCCCGGTCAACCTGGTGCTCGGTTCGGTGATTGCGCCGCTGTATTACGCGCAGCAATTCAACGAACAGGCGACGCTCGAAGCCTATCAGACGCCGGCCATCGACATCTGGACGCGCAACGAGGCACGACTGAAGAAGATGGGCATCGAAGGCTTGGCGGCACGCAACTTCCTGCGCAACAATTATTTCACGCCGACCCTGCAGACGGCACTGGTACTCGCGCTGGAATCCATGGGCAATGTTGCCGGGCGCGATCAGGTCATCGTATTCGCGGCTCGTGCAGCATCCGAAACCGAGGCGCGCTACGTCAATAACTCGGTCATGATGCTCAACCATTTCGGCCGCAACGTTGCGCCGCTGGCCGTGATTCGCGGCGCCGACAACGTCCTCGCCGGCGAGACGCGCGATGGCAAGCTGGTCGTGGCGGCGCCGCTCGACTACCTTCCCTGGGTCCAGCCGCTCGATGATTTCGCGCGACGTACCGACCTCAAGGGAACCGAACGCTGGTTGCTGGTTTCGGGCCAGGTGACGCCGCTTGCGCAGCAGGAACTCACGGCGCTTGCCTGGCGTGTCAGCGACAAGCTCGCGACGGCCAGGTAAGGGCAAGAAAAAAGCTTCTCGCGAAGCTTTTTCATCGCATGTATCCCGCTGGCTCCAGCGGGATAGGGCGATTCGATGCGTTCAAGCCAAAGCTGCGACAGCAGCGGAACTTCATATTGTTCTGACACCTCTGCTTGAGGCTTGAGCCCACTCGGCCGCCAAATTGCCGCCTGCAACCGGCTGTCGTCACTATTTCAAAGCGTCGCTGAGATCCTTGTCGCTGATCTTGCCGGAGCGATGCAGCCATAGCAGGACTGCCAGCGGTTTGGGAATGTTGCGCCCCGACTCGTAGCGGGAGCCACCCGACTGCGTGACGCCATACCTTGCCCAGAAATCCTTCTGGTTGAGGCTTTCCTTCTTGCGATCCGCCGCGATGTCACTGAAATCGAGTTTTTTCTTGCGGGCCATGTCGTCCTCCTTAATCTCCTGTTGTTGGGGGGTGGATGATTATGCTGTTTTTTTAACAGGTTCTGCAACGAGCACTATAGGCCGAATCTGACCGGGCTGCCATGACAAAAATAATCACCGGTGAAATCCGGTGTCGCAAGCGCTCTGGCAACGACCGGCGATCAAGCAAGTCCCGTAATCAGCAGGCCGAACAGCAGCAACCCCAGGCCACGCACTCCTCCCCAGCGGCAAAGCCGCCTACGCAGGGTTTGGTGCCATGGAGTCTGTGCTCCCGGCCGCAGCCAGGTCGGTAACAGTTGGCCGGCAGCTCCGCTGACCAGCGGCAGGAGGAAGGCGATCACAAAACCGGCGACCGCAGGCCGCGCCGGAAGCCAGCCGATACCGTGGGCGATGCCCAGTATCATGAGGCCGAGCAGGCCCAGTGCCGCCAAGGCCAGGGAGGGGCCTGCGCCATGCGCTTGAGCCAGGGCTTGGCCGAATCTCGATCGCCATGCGAAAAGCATGCGCATGATCATCCCACAGTAAATCGCGGCGCCCGGCAGGGCAAGCACCAATCCCGTCGTCGAGCCGTCCCCGGACAGGCTGAAGGCCGCTCCCGCCGCGATCAGCAGCGTCCCGGTCACCGCCCATCGCAGATCCCGCCGCAGCCGCAGCAACGCTTCCGGGTCGGGTTGTCCGATGCAGGTGGGCAGCAGCACCTGCAAGGTGCCCAGTGCGGTGAGGCCGACGAAACCGAGCAGGTTGGCGTGCAGGTGAAACAGGCGCAGGGCGTTGCGTTGAGCGGGGAACAGGGGCATCAGGAGAACCGCCAGCATTGCCAGCAGCAGAAAGCCGAGCGCGGCCAGGTACCAGTCGACGCCCCGATGCCGCGGACCGGGCATGTTGCGCACCCTGTTCATGGTCCAGCCGCCAAGGCCCAGGGCCGCAAGTCCCGAGAGGATTGCTGCAAGCCCCAAGCCTACGGCGGAAAAATCACCGGCAAACGAGAAAATCGCCAGAATTCCGCCGCCCAATGCCAGAAGGGGTGCCCACCATGCGATGGCGCCGGCGCCGCCACTGCGCGTCAATACCGGCACGAAATAGGCCATGGCCGCGAGAATCAGGGGCAGTATTCCCAGCGCAAAAGCCAGATGTGCAGCCAGTTGCGGCACAGCTTTGCCGGTGACGAGCAATATTCCGGCGCCAGCCAGCGCAAACAGTGCCGTGACGGCGAAGAGGGGCAGGATCAAGGGGCTTGGCATGGATCGATTGTATAGATAGGGCTTGGCACTGAGTATCTCGTGTGTTCCGCCGCCGGCCGCGCGGTCGCGCGTGTTGTGAGCGCAGGATGTTGTCCTCCGGTTTCGGGCACAATTGCGCCATGCTTAATGTTTCGGGGCTTGCCTGTTCGCGCGGTGAACGCCGCCTATTCACCGACGTCGGGTTCTCGCTCGAAGCCGGTGAATGGCTGCATGTACAGGGCGAGAACGGTTCCGGCAAGACCAGCCTGATACGACTGCTGGTCGGATTATCGCCGGCCGATGCGGGCGCAATCCTGTGGCGTGACGAGCGGGCGCCTTCGGTCGAATTCCGCCGCGACCTGATCTATCTCGGACACCACGCTGCGGTCAAGGAGGAGCTGACGCCGCTTGAGAATTTGCGGCTTGCCGCCGCCTTGGACGGCATCGCACTCGATGAACGCGCCGCCTTGGCTGCCCTGATCCGGCTGGGCTTGCGCGGTCGCGAGGAACTTCCGGTGCGCGTCCTTTCCGCCGGCCAGAAGCGACGCGTGCTGCTGGCCCGCCTGCTGACCCGTCCCGCGGTGCTGTGGGTGCTCGATGAGGCTTTCAACGCGCTTGATGTCGCTGCGGTGCAATTGCTCGGCGATCTGATTGCCGAACATCTGGCTGGCGGCGGCATGGCCGTATTGACGAGCCATCAGCCGTTGCCCGTGCCGGGTGGCAAGACATTGGTGCTATGAACGCCTTTCTTGCCACGGTGCGACGCGACCTGCTGCTGGCAATGCGGCGCAAGAGCGAGGTGCTGACCGCCGTGTTCTTTTTCGTCATCGTCACCAGCCTGTTTCCCCTGGGCATCGGACCGGAACCGGTGTTGTTGAAGAAAATCGCCCCGGGCATCCTTTGGGTTGCGGCTCTGCTGGCGACGCTGCTTGGTCTGCCGCGTCTGTTTGCGGCCGATCATGTGGATGGCACGCTGGAGCAGATGGTCTTGTCGCCTTCCCCCTTGGGCTTGCTGGTTGCCGGTAAAATACTGGCGCACTGGTTGTTGTGCGGCCTGCCCCTGGTGTTGCTGGCGCCGGTGCTTGGTCTGCAGTTCGATCTCGATGCGCCGGCGCTGGGTATCCTTACCGTGGCCCTGCTGCTGGGTACGCCACTGCTGTCATTGATCGGTGCCATCGGTGCGGCGCTTACGCTGGGCGTGCGTGGCGGCGGGGTGTTGCTGGCGCTGCTGGTGTTGCCGCTTTACATTCCGGCACTGATCTTCGGTGCCGGGGCGGTCGAGGCCCACATTGCCGGGCTGGACGTCGGCGGGCATCTGTCCTTGCTGGCGGCCATGCTGGTTCTGGCTGCTTTTTTTGCGCCGTGGGCGACTACGGCGGCCTTGAGGATTGCGTTGGAGTGAGACAGTCGCTGATTCGCTGGTTCAAGTACGGCAGCCCGCAGAGCTTCTATCCGCTCGCGGGGCGGATGATTCCGTGGTTCTGGGCCGCTGCCGCGCTGTTCGGCAGCGCCGGGCTGTGGGTTTCCTTCTTCGTCGCGCCGACCGACGCGCAGCAGGGCGAGGGCTATCGCATCATCTTCGTGCACGTGCCAGCGTCCTGGATGTCGATGTTCATCTACCTGGTGATGGCCTTCTGGGCCGGTCTCGGGCTTGCGCTGAACACGCGCGTCTCGGCAATGATGGCCCAGGCCCTGGCGCCGACCGGTGCGCTGATGGCGGCCCTGTCGCTCTGGACCGGCGCCTTCTGGGGCAAGCCGATGTGGGGCGCCTGGTGGGTGTGGGATGCACGCCTGACCTCGGAACTGATCCTGTTTTTCCTGTACAACGCTTAA
>CAZGQB010000192.1:0-4597 GCA_964527055.1 uncultured Sulfuritalea sp. | reverse complement strand
GCCTTCCGCCGCTTCAACGAAATGAACGGCGTCACCAAGTCGGACTCGTGGATCGACATCAGCGTGCTGGAGGAATGCCAGCGCGACCACCTCAACGAAACCGCGCCGCGCCGTACCGCGGTACTCGATCCGCTCAAGCTGGTGATCGACAACTACCCGGAGGGGCAGGAAGAAGAATGCCTCGCCCCCAACCACCCGCAGAAGCCCGAGTGGGGCAAGCGCCCCGTGCCCTTCTCGAAGGAGTTATGGATCGAGCGCGAGGACTTCATGGAAGTGCCGAGCAAGGGCTACTTCCGTCTCTTTCCCGGCAACACGGTGCGCCTGCGCTACGGCTTCGTCGTCAAGTGCCTCGGCGCCGACCATGATGCCGCCGGCAACATCACCGCCGTGCATTGCGAGTACATGCCCGATTCGAAATCCGGCACGCCGGGCTCCGACAGCTACAAGGTCAAGGGCAACATCCACTGGGTCTCGGCGCGGCATGCCTGTGCCGCCGAAGTACGGCTGTACGACCGCCTGTTCGCCGTAGAGGCACCGGGCGAAGGCGGGCGCGATTTCATCGCCGACCTCAACCCGGATTCGAAGCTGGTCATCACCGCGCAACTCGAGGCGGCGCTGAAGGATGCGGTCGCCGAGGATCGCTTCCAGTTCGAGCGTCACGGCTACTTCGTTGCCGACCGCATCGACTCCAGACCCGGCGCGCCCGTGTTCAATCGCACCGTGACGCTGAAGGATTCGTGGGTGAAGGGAAAATAAGGGAACGCCGGACACGGTCCGGTTTTGATTCGTCATCACACCAGGAGGCTTCGAAATGCGCAAACTTGCCTATATTGTCATTGCCGCCGGCGCAAGCTTCGCGGCCAACACCTACGCCATGAAACCCGGCCTGTGGGAAATCACCTCGCAGATGAGCGGTGGCGGCATGCCGGCGATGCCGGCCATGTCCGCCGCCGAACGCAAGCAGATGGAAGCCATGGGCATCAAGATGCCCGGTGCCGCCGGCGGCCCGATGACCACGGTGACAAAGCTCTGCGTCACCAGGGAGCAGGCCGAAAAGCGCCAGCCGCCGCAGAGCGACGAAGACCGCCGCCAGCGCTGCGAGCAGAAGGACGTCAAGACCTCGGGCAACACGACCACGTGGAAGATCGAATGCAGCGGCGAGCAGAAGATGACCGGCACCGGCTCGATCACCTATCAGGGCGAGGAAAGCTACAAGGGTGAATCGATGTTCAACATGCAGGACGCCAGGCAGGGCCCGAGCACCATGAAGCAGAGCTATTCCGGCAAGTGGCTTTCGGCGGACTGCAAGCAGGCGTCCGGTCCGGCGCCACGCCCGAAGTAAGCGCTGCCGCCGCGATCAGTCCTGCTGGCCGCCTTGCTGTCCATAGCTGGCGAACTTCGCCAGCACGCGCGTCATCTCATCCGCGGGCAGCAGCTTCGGCGCGCCCAGTTGCAGCACGCGCCAGAACTGCTCGCACAGGGCTTCCAGTTCGACGGCCAGGGCCAGCGCGTGGTCGCAGTCGCGGCCGAACACCACCATGCCGTGATGCGCCATGAGGCAGGCACAGCGGCCCGCCAGCGCGACAAGGATGGCATCGGACAACGCCTGGCTGCCGAAGGTGGCGTAGGCGGCGCAGCGCACATCCGCACCGCCGAAGCGCGCCACCATGTAATGGAAGGCCGGGATGCCCATCTCCTGGCAGGCCAGCGCGGTGGCGAAGGGCGAATGCGTATGCACCACGGCGCCCGCCTCGGACCGCGCGGCATAGATGTCGCGATGGAAACGCCATTCGGAGGAGGGCTTGCGCAGCCCGTTTGCCGTGCCGTCAGCGCCGACTTTTGCCATGTCGGCCGCAGTGCAGTCGTCATAGGCCATGCCGGTCGGCGTGATCATGAATCCGCCCTCGCAACGCGCGCTGACGTTGCCGGCGCTGCCGCGATTGATGCCGCAGGCATTCATCGCACGCGCGGTGGCAAGCACCTTGTCCGCCAGATCCGCGGTTGCGCCACTCATGATTTCCACTGTTCCAGCGCGCCGACCGCAGCGATGCCGCGCTCGGAAATGATGCCGCTGATCAGCACCGCCGGGGTCACGTCGAAAGCCGGGTTGGCGGCAGGGACGTCGCCGGCGCCGAGTTCCTCCGCGCCACGCTCTTCTATGGGGATCTGCGCGCCCGAGGCGCAGGCGAAATCGATGGTCGACAGCGGCGCCGCGACATAGAACGGCACATCATGCGCGCGCGCGGCGAGCGCCTTGAGATAAGTGCCGACCTTGTTCGCCGTATCGCCGTTGGCGGCGATACGGTCGGCGCCGACAATCACCAGGTCGACCTTGCCCCGCATCAGCAGGAGGCCCGCGGCATTGTCGGCGATCAGCGTGTGCGGCACGCCGGCCTCGGCCAGTTCCCAGGCGGTAAGCAGCCCCTGGTTGCGCGGCCGGGTTTCGGATACCCAGACGTGCACCGGCAGCCCGGCGGCATGTGCCGCATACACCGGCGCCAGAGCCGTGCCGTGCTCGACAGTTGCCAGCCTTCCTGCGTTGCAATGCGTCATGACGTTCAACATTGCAGGCGCAGCCTGCCTGGCATCGTCATCCCCTTTCTCGGAAAGGGGGCTGGGGGGATAGCCCATCTTCTTGCCAAGGGCAGAATGGATTGGCGCCAAGAGCGACAATCCATTCTGTCCGATAGCGGCATTTGCCTCTTTGTCCTCGGCAGCAATCGCGCGAGCCTCGTTCCAGGCCATCTCGCACCGTGTTGCCGGCGCCGACTTTTGCAGCACGCGCTGCATGCGCGCCAGCGCCCAGTGCAGATTGACCGCCGTGGGCCGCGTCGCGGCGAGGATTGTTATCACATCGGCGAGACGCGCATCGCCGGCATTGTCGGCCAGCCCGAGCGCCACGCCGTAGGCGGCGGTGGCGCCGATCAGCGGCGCGCCGCGCACCTGCATGACGCGAATGGCCCTGGCCACGTCTTCCAGGGAAACCAGTCGCAGCATCACGGCTTCGCGCGGTAAACGCGTCTGATCGAGGATCAGAAGGCCGTCACCATCCTCGATCAGCGTTGGCCAGCGCGTCGGCATCGGAGTCAGTGCTGGTGCCCTCAGCTCAGCTTGCCGTGGCAGTGCTTGTACTTCTTGCCGCTGCCGCAGGGACAGGGATCGTTGCGGCCGACCTTGGGCGTGTGCCGCTCGATGGGCTGTGCCGGCTTGGGCGCGGTGGCCGCACCCAGCGCTTCGTCGTAGTCGGCATGGTGGTACTGCACATTCTCGAGTTGAGGCGGCGCCTCGACCTCCTCGATCTGTTCTTCGCTGCGCACTTCGACAGTCATCAGCAATTTGGACACCTCGCTGCGCACCGTCTGCAGCAGGCCCTCGAACAGCTCGAAGGCTTCGCGCTTGTATTCCTGCTTCGGGTTTTTCTGCGCATAGCCGCGCAGATGGATGCCCTGGCGCAGGTGATCGAGCGCCGCCAGATGCTCGCGCCAGTGGGTATCGAGGCTTTGCAGCATGACGTTGCGTTCGAAGCCCGACCAGGCGGCGGCATCGACGGCAGCCATCTTTTCCGCATAGAAGGCATCGCCGGCATCGAGCAGGCGCTTGAGGATATCGTCGTCGCCGAGCTGCGGTTCGGCCCTGATCCACTCGGCTACCGGCAGCTTGAGATGGAGCTCGGCCGCCAGCGCGGTTTCCAGGCCGCCGATGTCCCACTGCTCCTCGACGCTTTCGGCCGGGACATAGAGACGGAAGGTGTCGTGGATTTGCCCCTGGCGCATCGCCGTGATGGTCTCGGCGATGTCTCCGCTGTCGAGCAGCTCGTTGCGCTGCTGGTAGATCACCTTGCGCTGGTCGTTCGACACATCGTCGTATTCGAGCAGCTGCTTGCGGATGTCGAAGTTGCGCTGCTCGACCTTGCGCTGCGCCGATTCCAGCGAGCGGCTGACCAGCGGATGCTCGATGGCCTCGCCCTCGGGCATCTTGAGGCGCACCATGATGGTGTTGAGGCGCTCGCCGGCAAATATCTTGAGCAGCGGATCATCCAGCGCCAGGTAGAAGCGCGACGAACCCGGGTCGCCCTGGCGTCCGGAACGGCCGCGCAGCTGGTTGTCGATGCGGCGCGATTCGTGTCGTTCAGAGCCGATGATGTGCAGGCCGCCGGCGGCCAGCACCCGGTCGTGCACCTTCTGCCATTCGGCCTTGAGCGCGGCGGTGCGCGCGGCCTTCTCCTCCGGGCTCAGCGACTCGTCGTCGCGGATGGCGTTGGTCGGCTTTTCGATGTTGCCGCCGAGCACGATGTCGGTACCGCGGCCGGCCATGTTGGTGGCGATGGTGATCATGCCGGGACGGCCGGCCTCGGCCACGATCTCGGCTTCGCGCGCGTGCTGCTTGGCGTTGAGCACCTGGTGCGGCAGCTTTTCCTTCTGCAGCAGCCCGGAGAGCAGCTCTGAATTCTCGATCGAAGTGGTGCCGACCAGCACCGGCTGCCCGCGTTTGTGGCAGGCGCGGATGTCCTCGATGATCGCCGTGTATTTTTCCGCCGCGGTGCGGTAGATCTGGTCGTTCTCGTCCTTGCGGATCATTGGCCGGTTGGTGGGGATCA
>CAZGQB010000191.1:0-4621 GCA_964527055.1 uncultured Sulfuritalea sp. | reverse complement strand
GCGACGTCGGAGGTCTTGGAAGCGACTTCCTTGACCATCTGCGCGCCCATGTTCTGGAACTTGTCCTTGAGCTCGATTTCCTTGGCGACGGAAACACCGTCCTTGGTCACGGTCGGGGCGCCGAAGCTGCGCTCGAGAACCACGTTGCGGCCCTTGGGACCGAGGGTGACCTTGACCGCGTCGGCCAGGATGTTGACGCCGGCAACCATGCGCTGGCGCGCGGAATCGCCGAAAAGAACTTCTTTAGCTGCCATTTGTATGTATCTCCTGTAATTCTGTGGTTATCAGGCTTCGACGACGCCCATGATGTCTTCTTCGCGCATGACCAGCAGCTCATCGCCATCGACCTTGACGGTCTGGCCGGAGTACTTGCCGAACAAAACGCGGTCGCCCACCTTGAGCGACATCGGGCGAACCTTGCCGTCGTCCTGGATCTTGCCGGAGCCAACGGACAGGACTTCGCCCTGGTCGGGCTTCTCGGCGGCGTTGTCGGGAATCACGATGCCGGAAGCGGTTCTCTTCTCTTCTTCGAGACGCTTGACGATAACGCGATCATGCAAAGGACGGATTTTCATGGGGTTGATCTCCTCTAAACTGGATTGGGACAGAAAAAGCCGATGCGGACAGGCCGCAAGGATAAGTCGGGCAAGCCGAAATTATTAGCACTCACCTCGAACGAGTGCTAATAATAGGGCCAAAAAGCCCGTTCTTCAAGAGGGGCGCTAGAAATTTATCGGCTTCGCCTGGGTCGGAATACGACCGGGACGGCGAAAACTTCCCTAGGCGGCCGGAGGCACTTCGCGCTTGCTGCCGTCCTCATTGATCGCGACATAGGTCAGTTGCGCCTCGGTGACCTTGACCACCACGGGATTGGCCGGATGGCGCTCGGCGAAGACCTGGACATCGACGGTGATCGAGGTCCTGCCGACCTTTACCACCTCGGCGTAAAAGCTGACGATGTCGCCCACCGAGATCGGCTGCTTGAAGAGGAAGGAATTGACCGCCACGGTGGCGATCCGTCCGCGCGCCAGCCGGATGGCGGGAATTGCGCCGGCGACGTCGGCCTGCGCCATGACCCAGCCGCCGAAGATGTCGCCGTTGGGGTTCATGTCGGCCGGCATCGGCACCACCCGCAGCACCGGCTCGCGTCCCGGTATCTTTACGCCTTCATGGCCCATGGCCGCTCTCCCTCGTCGATCAGGCCGCCAGTATAGAGTGCGGACCGACGCCTCGCCGCAGTGCGGACGCCGTCCGCAAGGGATACCGTCTCCGCCTGAGCCGGAGATGTAACTATTTGCGGCGCAAGAATCGGGTGGCGCGGGAAGCCGCCATCACAGATACTGCGAGCCTCGCCCGGAACCCTTCCATGACCACCGCCAGCCTTGCCCGCCTGTTGTTGCTCGCCGCGATCTGGGGCGGCTCCTTCCTGCTGATCCGCGTCGGCGCACCGGCGCTCGGCCCGGTCGCCCTGATGGAAGCGCGGGTGCTGCTGGCGGCGCTGTTCCTCGCCGCGGTGGCCCTGGCGCTGCGGCGGCCGCTAGACTGGCGCGGACGCTGGCGCCACTACCTGGTCATCGGCCTGCTCAATTCGGCCTTGCCGTTCCTGCTCTTCGGCTATGCCGCGCTGACGCTGTCGGCGGGCATGCTGTCGATACTCAATGCCACGTCGCCGCTGTGGGGCACGCTGATCGGCGCGCTCTGGCAGCGCACGCCGCTCGACGGCCGGCGCCTGGCCGGCCTGGCCCTGGGCATTGTTGGCGTCGCGCTGCTGGTGGGCTTCGACGCCATCGCGCTGCGCCCCGGCGCCGGTCTCGCCATCGCCGCCTCGCTGGCGGCGGCGCTTTGCTACGCCGTGGCCGGCAGCCATGCGAAGTCGGCGCGCGAGGTGCCGCCGTTCGCCAACGCCCACGGCAGCATGTGGGCCGCCAGCCTGCTGATCCTGCCGGCGCTGGCGACCTTCCCACCCGCCGCGCCGCCGACGCCCGGCATCCTCGCGCTGGTCGTGGCCCTCGGCGTGGTCTGCAGCGGCATCGCCTACCTGCTGTACTTCCGCCTGATCGAGGACATCGGGGCGGCGCCGGCGCTGAGCGTAACCTTCCTGATCCCGCTGTTCGGCACCGCCTTCGGCTGGTTCTTCCTCGGCGAGGCCATCGGCTGGCATACCCTGGCCGGCGGCGCGATCGTCATCGCCGGCACGGCTCTGGTCACCGGCTTCTCGCCACGCCTGTTGGCCCTGCGCAAGGAGGCCGCGAATGCCTGAGACGATGGTCGCCGGACCCGGCGACGAACAGCGGCGCCAGTACGACGCGGTGGCGCGGGCCATCGCCTTCATCCGCGCCAACGTCACGCGCCAGCCGGAACTGGCCGAGGTCGCCGCCGCCGCGCACCTGAGCGAGTTCCATCTGCAGCGCCTGTTCTCGGCCTGGGCCGGGCTTTCGCCCAAGCGCTTCCTGCAATACCTGACCAAGGAACATGCGCGCCAAGCGCTGCGCACCTCGGCAGGCGTGCTCGACGCCGCGCTGGATGCCGGGCTTTCGGGGCCGGGGCGCCTGCACGACCTGATGGTGAGTTGCGAGGCGCTGACGCCGGGCGAGATCCGCGCCGGGGGTGCAGGAGTCGAGCTGCGCCACGGCTTCGCCGCCACGCCGCTGGGCGAGGCTCTGTTCGGCTGGACGGCGCGCGGTATTTGCCATCTCGCGTTCTGCGACGGTGATCACCTGATCAAGCTGGCGCGCCTGCGCCAGGACTGGCCGGCCGCGACCCTGATTCGCGACGATGCCGGAGCCGCCACCCTGGCGCAGCGCGTCTTTCCCGCCACACCCATGCCGGGCAGACTCCACCTGTTGCTGAAGGGCACGAACTTCCAGATCAAGGTCTGGGAAGCGCTGCTGAGAATTCCGCCGGCCGCGCTGGTCTCCTACGGCCGGCTCGCCGGGCATCTGGGCCGACCGCAGGCGGCGCGCGCCGTGGGCGCGGCAGTCGGCGCCAACCACATCGCCTGGCTGATTCCCTGCCACCGGGTGATCCGCGACGACGGCAGTTGCAGCAACTACCGCTGGGGCGTGGAACGCAAGCTGGCGCTCCACGCCTGGGAACTGGGGCGCTCCGCTTAGCGGTTCGCCAGGTAGTTCATCGGTCCGCCCGTGTAAGGCGCGAAGCCGGCGCCGAAGATCACGCCGGCGTCGGCCAGTTCCGCGTCGGCGACCACGCCTTCCTTCACCAGGCGCTGCGTGGCATCGAGCAGCGGCTTCAGCATGCGCTGCGCCAGCTCCGGATTCGCCGTGCCGCCGGCGCCGACTTTTTGCGCCTTGCCATCGACCCAGGTGTAGAAACCCTGGCCGGACTTCTTGCCGAGCTTGCCGGCGTCGAACAGTTCGACCAGCTTCTTCGGCGGCACGGCGTCGGCCACCAGTTGCTTGCCGGCGTGCACGGCGACGTCGAGGCCGACGGTATCAGCCAGCTCGATCGGCCCCATGGGCATGCCGAAGGCGACCAGCGCGGAGTCGATGGCCTCGGGCGCGATGCCCTCGTCCACGCACTTCATGGCCTCGTTCATGTAGGGGCCGAGCACGGCATTGACCAGGAAGCCCGGCGCGTCCTTGACCGGCAGCGGCAGCTTGTCGATCCTGCGCACGAAGGCGGCCGCCTTCTGCGCCACCTCGGGCGCTGTTCTATCGCCAGCGACGACCTCGACCAGCGGCATCATCGCCACCGGGTTGAAGAAGTGGATGCCGACCAGGCGCGAAGGGTCCTTGAACGTCGCTGCGATGTCGGCCAGCTTGAGCGAGGAGGTGTTCGATGCGATCACGGCATCCGGCTTGGCGCGTGCCTCGATGTCGGCGAAGAGCTTCTGCTTGGCCTCGAGGTTCTCGAAAATCGCCTCGATGATGACATCGGCCTGGCGCACGCCATCGCCTTTCGGATCGGCGATCAGGCGGTCGAGCGCGAAGCGCGCCTGCTTCCTGTCGCGCAGCTTCTTCTCGAAGAACTTCGCCGCGCGGCCGACGGCCGGGGCGATGCGCTCGACGCTCTGGTCCTGCAGCGTCACGGTCATGCCGCGCAGCACGCACCAGGCCGCGATGTCGCCACCCATGACGCCGGCGCCGACCACGTGCACGCGCGTCGGGGCGAACGCCTTGGCGTCCTTGCCGAAGCCCTTGAGCCGGTCCTGCAGGAAGAAGACCTTGATCAGGTTGCGCGTGGTCGAGTGCCGGATCAGCGCATCGAGCGAGGTCGGCTGGCCGGCCGGCACGGCCAGCGTGTTGCCGCCGTAGTTCTGCCACTGGTCGATGATCGCGTAAGGCGCGGGGTAGTGCTCCTGGCGCGCGCGCTTGGCCACTTGCTTTCTGGCGCCGCTGGCGACCATGCCCTTGAGCGGCCCGTTCATCAGTTTCTGCATGAACGGCAGTTGCGCCTGGCGCGGCGGCTTGCCGGACAATACCAGCATGCGCGCGGCGTTTTCCATGACGCGCGGCGGCACGCATGCGTCAGCCAGGCCCATTTTCTTCGCGCGCTTGGCGTCGATGTTCTTGCCGGTCAGCATCATGTCCAGCGCCGCGGCCGGGCCGACGATCTGCGGCAGGCGCAGCATGCCGCCCCAGCCGGGGACGATGCCGAGCAT
>CAZGQB010000190.1:0-4631 GCA_964527055.1 uncultured Sulfuritalea sp. | reverse complement strand
CGTCGGGCAGGTGGTCGTTGATCTCGGCGTAGGTCAGGTAGCCGCGCTCCTTGCCCAGCGCGATCAGCGTTTTCAGTCGTGTACGCTTGGTGTCTTGATCGATCAGTTTGGCTTCCGGGGCGACGAGCTTTTCGCGGCTCTTGCGGCCGCGTGACTCGGCGATGGCCTTGGCTACCGACTTGGCTGGCAAAGGCTGGGCAACCGTTTTGGTGGCTGCCGGCGCGACGACTTCCGGAGCCCGGGTTTTTGCGGCTTTCGGCGCTGCGGCTTTGGCCGTAGCTTTTGCAGGGTTCTTGGTCGGGGTCTTGGTCGGAGCCTTGACAGGAGCTTTTGCCGGCACCTTGGTTGGCGCTTTGGCCGGGGCTTTGGCCGGAGCTCTCGTCGGAGCTCTGGCCGGAGCAGGCCTTTTCGCCGCCACGGACTTTTTGGCCGACGCCGGTTTTTTGGCAACCGGCTTGGCGGTGGCCTTTGACTTGCTTTGCTTGGCGATATCCTTCGGCATGACGATCCTCGGCTGGAGCGCAATTGACGGCGCGACGCTGGCGGCCCTTGCAGCGCTGCAAACGCGCGGGCAGATCGGGTCAGGTACCGTGAAAGCGCTGAAGAACCGGGAAGCATATCACACTGGACCGCCGCCCGTCGGGACGGATCCGGAATGCTTCTTCGCCAGGAGTTCCGCAAGCCGTTGCCGATCTTCGGGATTCAAGCCCTGCCGGGCGCGTGCGGTGAGCTGCTCGATTTCCGCGGTGATGGTCGTGTGGCGCAGGCGGGCGACGGAATCGCTGAAAACGCCTTCAAGCGCGCCGAGATCGACTTCTTCCGTCATGTTTGCCGCTATCGCTGCGATCAGGGCCTCGTGCGGGGTGGCGCGGAAGAACTCCAGCAGCATGCCGAAGCCGCCCGCCGGGAGTTCGCCGTGCTCGATTGCATCGGCGATGGCATGCAGGGCGTCGCCCTCCGTACGGTCGCGGTCGATCAATTCCAGCGGCAGGCGGGCCGCCCATTCGGGTTTGTGCAGCACGATCTGCAGCAGCTTGTATTCGACCGACGAAGGCACCGGCCGCTGCTTCATTTGAGCCGGCGCGTAGCGGCTGCGGGCAAGGGGCTGGAGGCCGCACCTGGCCTCGACCTCTGCCTGCGAGACCTGCGCGCGGTGGGCGATTTCCTTGGTGACCTGAACCCGCAGTATCGGCGCCGACATCTTCTGCAGCAGGGGTTTCGCCGCGTGCACCAGCGCCGCGCGGCCCTCGGCGGTGCTCGGATTGGTCTGCTTGACCAGTTCGCGCAGGAGGAATTCGCTCAGCCGCGTGGCGTTCCGGGTTTGCTGCATGAAGGCCTCCCTGCCGTGCTCGCGGATGTACTCGTCCGGATCCTGGTTGCCGGGCATCTGCAGGATCTCGACGACCTTGTTGTCGGCGAGGTGCGCCAGACTCACTTCCATGGCCCGCCAGGCGGCGCGGTCGCCGGCGCTGTCACGGTCGAAGCAGAACACCACGCGGCTGGCCTGTTTCAGCAGTTTTTGCACATTGGCATCGGTGGCCGCCGTGCCGAGCGTGGCGACCACGTTCTCGACGCCGGCCTGCACCAGGCCGACCACGTCCATGTAGCCCTCGACCACCAGGATCGTGTCCTCTACCTGGATCGCCTTGCGCGCCTGCGGCAGGCCGTAGAGTTCGCGGCCCTTTTCGAACAGGGGCGTTTCCGGCGAATTCAGGTATTTCGGTTCGCCCTCGCCGATCACCCGGCCGCCGAAGCCGATGACGTTGCCGCGCTGGTCCTGGATCGGGAACATCACGCGGTCGCGGAAGCGGTCGTAACGGCGGCCCTGTTCATTGACGATGACCAGGCCGCACTCGACCAGGGCCGGGTCCTCGTAGTCGGGGAAGACCTGTTGCAGGCCCTGCCAGCCGTCGGGGGCGTAGCCGAGGGCGAATTTGGCGGCGATTTCACCCGTCAAACCGCGGTTCTTGAGGTAATCGACCGCCTTGGGTGAAACTTTCAATTGCTCGCGATAGAACATCATGGCTCGCGCCATCAGTTCGGTCAGCGGCGCCTTCTTTGCGCGTATCTCGGCATTTCGCTCCTCGTGTGGCACCTGCAGGCCGACCGACGAGGCGAGGTCCTCGACCGCCTCGATGAAGCCGATGCCGGCATGCTGCATCAGGAAGCCGATCGCGCTGCCATGCGCGCCGCAGCCGAAGCAGTGGTAGAACTGCTTGGACGGGCTGACCGTGAAGGAGGGGGTTTTTTCGGAATGGAAGGGGCAGCAGGCGCTGTAGTTGGCGCCGGCCTTCTTCAGCGGCACGTAGCGTTCGACCACATCGACGATGTCGACGCGGGCAAGCAGTTCCTGGACGAAGCTCTCGGCGATCACGCGGACATTATGCCGCGCTTCAGCCGGTCGCCAGTTTCACCTTGACCAGTTTCGATACTTCGCCCATGTCGGCGCGGCCGGCGACCTGGGGCTTGACCAGGGCGATCACCTTGCCCATGTCGGCCGGGCCTTTGGCGCCCGATTCGGCGACCGCGGCGGCGACGATGGCTTCGACCTCCGCGGCGGAAAGCCCCTGCGGCATGTAGCCGGCGAGCACCCCGGCCTCGAACTTCTCGGCATCGGCCAGATCCTGCCGCTTGGCGGCTTCGTACTGGGCGATCGAATCCTTGCGCTGCTTGAGCATTTTCTCGATCACGGCGACCACCACGGCGTCCGTCATCTCGACCTTGTCATCCACGCGCTTTTGCTTGAGCGCCGCGCGCAGCAGGCTCAATGCGTCCTTCCTGGCCTTGTCGCCGGCCTTCATGGCGGCTTTCCAGTCGTCGTCGATGCGGGTTTCGAGGCTCATGGGATATTCCTTGCAAAAAACACAAAAACCGCCCTCGGGCGGTTTCGGTTATCAAGCGTCAGACCCGGCGAATGCGGTTCATGCTGCCGAGCCGCGGCTCCGGCTCAAAACGAAGTTTCAGTGCAGGCTAACGTTGGCTTTATCGACGTCAAGCGCAGCGGCCGAAACTAATACATCTTCGGCGGCAGGAGCTGGCTGCGAATGCGCTTGTGGTGGCGCTTGACGGCGGCGGCGGCCTTGCGCTTGCGCTCGGTCGTGGGCTTTTCGTAGAACTCGCGCGCGCGCAGTTCGGTCAGCAGGCCCGTCTTTTCGATGGCGCGCTTGAAGCGGCGGATCGCGACTTCGAACGGCTCGTTTTCCTTGAGGCGAATACCCGGCATTGAATTAATCCTGGAGAAGCGGGAAAGGCGCGCATTCTAAACACTTTGCCATTGATGTCAATTGTTTCGACGGGGCGTCAGGCCAGTCCCAGTTCGCGCATCAGCCATTGCGCGGCCTCGGTGGCACCGCCGGCCGCGGGCACGGCGGGTGGTGGCGCCTGCCAGAGCCGGTGCAGAGCATCGACCATGTCCCCGCGCTGCAGTTGCTCCCGCGTCAGCACCGCAGCGCGCGCATGGGTGGCCAGCCAGGCCGCGAACCAGGGGGTCTCCGGCCAGTCCTCGCGTTCGAGATACAGGATGGGGACGCCGCTGCAGGCCGCCTCGACGAAGGTGCCATAGCCGGGTTTGCTGATCACGGCATCGACACTGGCCAGCAGGTCGGTAAATTTGAGGCCGGGAAGATCGTAACCGCGAACATCCGGCCGCACGATTTGCCATTCGGACGGCACCAGCCAGTTGAGCCCCGGAATTTGCGGCCAGTTCTCTACCGGCAGGCGAAATTCCATGCCGCCCATGGCGATCAACAGCCAGCGCTCACTCTCATTTAAGCCAAGAATTTGAGAGACTCGGGAGCGATCAGGCCGGCCGATCCTGGCGACCGGCGCAATCTCGTGCCGCCGCTCGATGCCGGCCATCGGCAGGCCGGGGCTGATACGCAGGAAGCAGCGGGCGGTGTTGTAAGCCGCCAGTATTTGGTGATGGATGGGGGCGGCCCAGGATTCGTCGCCGAAATAGCTGGCAAACAGGTCGGCCCAGTTCAGCGACGACAATCCCACGGCGGGGATGCCGGCTTGCGCCGCCGCGGCAAGCGGCAGGTAGGCGACATTGCCGAGCAGCGCATCGATGCCGTGGCGCCGCAGCCAGTCCGCCTCGGCCGCGATCCGCTGCGGCCAGTCGGTGTGGAACTCGCGATAGCGCCGCGCGCTGGCGGCCAGATCGATATCCACCGCATTCCTCATGACGAAGCCGAAGTCGCGCGCCTCGGCCACATGCTCGAAGTCGCCGCCGATTCGTAGCGCCAGCCGCTCGTGCGGCAGGGCGCTGCGCACCGTCAGGCGCAAGCCGGGCAGCAGGCCGCGCAGCGCGTCCAGCACCGGCGCGGTTTGCGCCAGATGGCCCAGGCCGTGGGCCGAGATATCGGCCAGCAGGTGCATCCGGATTCAGCCTGGCAGCTGAAGGCGACGCGCGACGCGCTTGTCGACGAAACTGCGGGCGGCGAATTCTGTCGCCCCGGCTTGCTGCGCGGCCTCGACCAGGGTTTGGTCGAAATTTGCGGCGCAGGTGAAGATGCACGTTTGCGGATGGATCGCGCGCAGTCGGGAAATTTCGGCCAATGCGTCGCGCCGGCCCAGGTCGATGACGATGCAGTCGGGCGGCGCGGCGGACGTCCGCGTCCCCAAAGTGACGC
>CAZGQB010000189.1:0-4649 GCA_964527055.1 uncultured Sulfuritalea sp. | reverse complement strand
CTGCCGTTCAGTTTAGTGGCCAAGCAGGAACTGGCGTCGCAAGCGGTTGCCGGTCAGCTGTTGCGGCGCCTGGGCGCCGTATTCGTCTAGCGCTTCGATGCGCGACAGGGGGTCGATGACGTGCGCCGGCTGGCCGCAACGACGGGCGGGCGACCGCTGTTCTTCTTCGCCGAGGGTACCTTCACCCGCCAGCCGGGCCTGCGGCCCTTCCGTCTCGGGGCTTTCCAGGTGGCCGTACAGAACCGGCTGGCGGTCGTGCCGGTGGCGCTGTCAGGGACCCGCGAATTACTGTGCGACGAATCATGGTTGCCGCGGCGTGCTGCGGTGCAAATCACCTTCTGCGAACCCGTCGCCGCGACGGGCGATGGCTGGCAGGCGGCACTGCAATTGCGCGACGCGACGCGGCGGGAGATACTGGAGCGTTGCGGCGAACCCGACCTGGCGTAGCGCGGGCGGCCGGTCCGGAGCAGGTTCAGCGGCGGGAGTTCTTGCCCCGCATCGCCGTCAGCATCGCCAACGTCATGCAGCTGAAGGCGAACAGCGACCATTCCGCGATCGACAGGCCGAGGAACTTCCAGCCCGCTTCGGAGCACAGGCCGGAGGCCTCGAACATCAGCGGCCACTGGGTGCCGGCCCAGTTGACGAAGTGCTCCCACCAGGGCTGGTCGGCGGTGCAGCTGGCACCCTTGGCGAAACGCTGCAGCCAGGTCTGGTAGGCGGCGATCCCGGCGCCGGTCGCGGCCGTGGCGGCCATGACGCATGCGGCCAAGCGGCGCTGCAGCGCACTCACGGCGGCCGGACCGGCCAGCAGCCAGGCGACGATTGCTTCCAGCGCGAGCAGCAGGTAAAGCATGCGCTGCAGGATGCACAGCGGGCAGGCGGCCAGATTCAGGGTATGGGCGAGGAACAGGCCGCCGCCGACGAGGCTCGCGGCGGCGATTCCGGTGGCGGCGATCAGGCTGCGTGGCGCAGACAGCTTGCGCAGCAAGGGCACGGCTTACTTGCCCTTGCGCTCCTGGCGCACCTTGGCCACGACGCTGTCGGTGATCCTCAGCAAGTCCTCGTAACTGCCGGCGGCTTCGTTGTTGATCAGGTAGCGGCCGTCGACCGCAATCGACGGAACGCCGCCGATGCGGGCGGCCGATGCATCCTGGTCGGCACGCTGCACCTTGGCCTGCATGGAAAAGCCGTTGAAGGCTTCGGCAAACTTCTTGGCGTCGGCGCCCTTGCCGGCTACCCAGGAGAACAGGGCCTCGTCGGACTTGAACGGGACGCGCTGTTCGTGGATCGCGATGAAGACGGCGGCATCGAGCTTGGCCAGGTCGCCGGTGGCTTCGAGCGCGTAGTAGGTCTTCGACAGGCGGGCCCACTCGGGGCGGTTGAAACTGACCGGAATGCGGCGGAAGCTGACATCCTTCGGCAATTTTGCGGCCCATTGGCTGATGATGGGGTGGAAGTCGCTGCAATGGTTGCAGCCGTAGGAGAAGAATTCGACGACTTCGATCTTGTCCTTGGGGCTGGCGAGGGCCGGGCTGATCATCTTGAATTCCTTGCCGACCTGGGGTTCCGCCGCGAAGGCAACCGCGGGCAGGACGAAAGCGGACATGAGCGTTGCAAACAGCAGGTTAACAAGTCGTTTCATGAAAAATCTCCGTTTAAAAAGCACTTCGAGTCGGATTGTATGACAGCGTTCCCCATAGAATGAACGCGCATGCAAATTTTCTCGATTCGCCGCCGACCGGCCTGGACTGCGGCTGAAATCGAGACTTCGATCCGGAGCAATACCCTCATGGACATGCCGAAAAACCATTTCAAGCACAAGCTGCGGCAGGGTCAATGGCAGGTCGGCCTCTTCGTCGGCCTTTGCAGCAACTACAGCATGGAAATCCTGGCCGGCGCCGGTTTCGACTGGCTGGTGATCGACGCCGAGCATTCGCCCAACAACCCCGCCAGCGTCCTGGCCCAGTTGCAGGCCGCCGCGCCTTACCCGGTGCAGGTGCTGGTCCGGCCGATGAGCCACGACCCGGCGCTGATCAAGCAGTATCTCGATGCCGGCGCGCAAACCCTGCTGCTGCCCCTGGTCGATGACGCCTCGCAGGCGCAGGACCTGGTACGCGCCATGCGCTATCCGCCCGGGGGCATCCGCGGGGTCGCCGCCTCGCGGGCGCGGGCGGCGCGCTGGAACGGTGTCAAGGACTACGTGAAACACGCCGACGCCGAGGCCTGCCTGGTGGTCCAGGTGGAGACGCGGCAGGGGCTGGATAATCTCGATGCCATCCTGGCGGTGGAAGGCGTCGATGGCGTCTTCATCGGCCCCGCCGACCTTGCGGCATCGCTCGGACATCTTGGCGAGGCCGGCCATCCCGATGTCCGGGCCGCGATCGACGATGTGTTGCGGCGCGCGGCTGCGGCGGGCAAGGCGGCCGGCGTATTCGTCACCGATACGGCGCTGGCCGCGCATTACCGCGATTGCGGCGCCTGCTTCGTTGCCGTTGGCGGCGACACCACGCTGCTGCGCGGCGCCGCGGTCACGCTGGCCGCCTCCTTCCGCGGCGGCCCTGCTTGAACCTGCGCGGAAAGTCGGCGCCGGCGGCACGGCGGGTCTCCGGACTCTACCGTCCTGCTGCGCGATGCGGCAGAATCCGCTTTCTTCCAGAAACCCGGAAAGTACGTCATGAAGAATCCTGAACTCCTGCGCCATGCCTGCCTGATCGACGGCGAATGGCTGGCCGCCACCGGGGCCGCCCTTGAGGTCCGCAACCCGGCCAACGGCGAACTGGTCGGTTCGGTACCGAACTTCGGTGCGGCCGAAACCCGCCGCGCCATCGATGCGGCGCAGGCGGCCTTCCTGCCGTGGCGGGCGAAGACGGCCGACGAGCGGGCACGGATCCTCAAGCGCTGGTTCCAGCTGATGATGGATAACCAGGAAGACCTGGCGCGGCTGATGACGGCCGAACAGGGCAAGCCGCTGGCCGAGGCGCGCGGCGAGATCGCCTACGCGGCCTCCTTCATCGAGTGGTTCGCCGAGGAGGCGAGGCGCGTCTATGGCGAGGTGATTCCTTCGCCGTCCCGCGACCGCCGACTTATCGTACTGAAGCAGCCGGTCGGCGTTTGCGCCGCGATCACGCCGTGGAACTTTCCGGCGGCGATGATCACGCGCAAGGTGGCGCCGGCGCTGGCCGCCGGCTGCACCATGGTGGTCAAGCCGGCCGAACAGACGCCGCTCTCCGCGCTGGCTTTGGCCTGGCTCGGGCAGCAGGCAGGCATTCCGCCGGGTGTGCTCAACATCGTGACCGGTGAACCCGTCGCCATCGGCGGCGAATTGACGTCCAGCCCGAAGGTGCTGAAGCTGTCCTTCACCGGCTCGACCGAGGTCGGGCGGCTCCTGATGGCCCAGTGCGCGCCGACCATCAAGAAAATGTCGCTGGAACTCGGCGGCAATGCGCCCTTCATCGTCTTCGATGACGCCGACCTCGATGCGGCGGTGGCCGGGGCGATGGCTTCGAAGTACCGCAACACGGGACAGACCTGCGTGTGCACCAACCGCTTCCTGGTGCAGGAAGGCGTGCGCGATGAATTCGCGCAGAAACTGGCCGCCGCGGTGGCCGGGCTCAAGGTCGGCAGCGGCCTGGAGGAGGGCGTCACGCAAGGGCCGTTGATCGACGGGGCGGGCCTGGCCAAGGTCGAGGAACTGCTGGCCGACGCCGTGGCGCAGGGCGCCCGGATCGTCTGCGGCGGCAAGCGCCACGCGCGCGGCGGCACCTTTTTCGAGCCTACCGTGCTGACCGGGGCGACGCCGGCGATGCGCCTGGCGCGCGAGGAGATCTTCGGCCCGGTGGCGCCGATCTTCGGCTTCAGGGATGAGGCCGAGGCGGTGCGCATGGCCAACGACACCGAGTTCGGCCTCGCCGCCTATTTCTACAGCCGCGACATCGCGCGCGCCTGGCGCGTCGGCGAGGCGCTCGATTACGGCATGGTCGGCGTCAACGCCGGCGTGATTTCCAACGAGGTCGCACCTTTCGGCGGCGTCAAGCAATCGGGCCTGGGCCGCGAAGGCTCCAGTCACGGCATCGATGAGTACCTGGAGATCAAGTACCTGGCCATGGCCGGCTTGTAAGCCGTCCGTCACCTTGCCGGTGCTACCATCGCCTTCCTTCCGACCGGCCCCGCGACATGATCCCGATAGACGTCCTGCTTGCTTTTCTCGCCGCTTCGGCGCTGATCACCGTCGCTCCCGGCCCGGACAACCTGATGGTGCTGTCCGTCGGCATCAGCCGCGGCCGCGCCGCCGGGATCGGCTTCGGCCTCGGCTGTGCGCTGGGTTGCTTCACGCATACGCTGTGGGCGACGCTCGGCATCGGTGCCGTGGTGCTGGCCTCGGAGGCCACCTTCACCACGCTGAAGATGGCGGGGGCCGCCTACCTGGTCTACATCGGCATCATGGCCTGGCGCTACGCCGGAAAGCTGGGCGTGATCAAGCTCGATGACGGCAGCGCCGAACCGCTTGGCGCGCACCTGCGCCGCGGCTTCATCGCCAACGTGATCAATCCCAAGGTGGCCCTGTTCTTCATCGCCTTTCTGCCGCAGTTCGTCGATCAGTCGCGCGGCCCGGTCTGGATCCAGATGTTGCTGCTGGGTGCGCTGTTTGC
>CAZGQB010000188.1:0-4651 GCA_964527055.1 uncultured Sulfuritalea sp. | reverse complement strand
GCGAGGTCGACGACATTTCCCTTCATGGCGAATTCCTTGAATTCGGAGGCTATGCTCATGGCTGTTTTCCCTTTCGACTGAAAAAACCGGATGTGATCGGGACGGTCAGGCGCCGTCGCCGACAAATGGGTTGCTGCGCCGTTCGCGGCCGAAGGTGGACATCGGGCCGTGGCCGGAAATGAATTCGACATCGTCGCCCAGCGGCCAGAGCTTGCCCTTGATCGAATCGATCAGGGTCTGGTAGTCGCCGCGCGGGAAATCGGTGCGGCCGATGCTGCCGGCGAACAGCACGTCGCCGACCAGGGCCAGCTTCGACGGCGCGTGGAAGAACACCACATGCCCCGGCGTGTGGCCGGGTGTGTAGAGCACCTGCAGGGTTTCCCTGCCGACCGTGACGGTGTCGCCGTCCTCCAGCCAGCGCGTCGGGGTGAAGGGCTGCGCGGGCGGGAAGCCGAAGCTGCGGCTTTGCGCCACCAGTTGGTCGATCCAGAAACTTTCCTCGCGCTGCGGGCCTTCGATCGGCACGCCGAGGCGCTGCGCCAGTTCGCCGGCGCCGCCGGCGTGGTCGATGTGGCCGTGGGTGAGCAGGATCTTCTCGACCCGGACGCCGAGCCGCGCGGCCGTATCCACCAGCATGTCGATGTCGCCGCCGGGATCGACGAAGGCGCCCTGCATGGTTTCGCTGCACCAGAGCAGGGTGCAGTTCTGCTCGAAGGGGGTGACGGGGATGATGCGGTATTTCACTGGCGCTCCTGTTCGGCGAGTCCGCGCCGGTAGTGGATGGCTTCGGCCACGTGCGATGCATTGACCTGCGCCGCGCCGGCCAGGTCGGCGACGCTGCGCGCGACTTTGAGGATGCGATGATAAGCCCGCGCGGTGAGCGAGAGGCGCGCCATGGCCTGCTTCAGCAGTTGCGCGCCGGCGGCGTCGGGGCGGGCATGGAGGTCGACGTCGTCGGGCCCGAGCTGCGCATTCGGCTTGCCCTGGCGGGCGACCTGCACGGCGCGCGCGGCGCTGACCCGGTCGCGCACGGTGGCCGAGGATTCGCCGTCGCCGCGCGCGGCAAGGTCGGCCTCGGCGACCGCCGGCACGTCGAGCATCAGGTCGATGCGGTCGAGCAGCGGCCCCGACAGCTTGCCGCGATAGCGCGCCACCTGGTCCGGCGTGCAGCGGCACTTGCCGGCGGGATGGCCGAGCCAGCCGCAGGGGCAGGGGTTCATCGCCGCCACGAGCTGGAAGCGCGCCGGGAATTCGGCGCGGCGGGCGGCGCGGGCGATGTGGATGTGGCCGGTTTCCAGCGGTTCGCGCAGGGCTTCCAGCACGCCGCGCTGGAACTCGGGCAGTTCGTCGAGGAACAGCGTGCCGTTGTGCGCCAGGGAAATCTCGCCGGGACGCGGCGTGCCGCCGCCGCCGACCAGCGCGGCGCTCGAGGCCGAATGGTGCGGGGCGCGAAACGGGCGCTGGTTCCAGTGGGTGAGGCGGAATGTTCCGGCCAGCGAGTGCACGGCGGCGGATTCCAGCGCCTCGGCATGGGTCATCGGCGGCAGCAGGCCCGGCAGGCGCTGCGCCAGCATCGATTTGCCGGCGCCGGGCGGGCCGCTCATCAGCAGGCTGTGGCTGCCGGCAGCGGCGACTTCGAGCGCGCGCTTGGCCTGGGCCTGGCCCTTGACCTCGGCCAGGTCGGGGTAGCGGGCAAAAGTCGGCGCCGGCGGCACGGCGAAAGGCGCCAGCATTTCGCGCCCGGCGAGGTGGGCGCAGACCTGCAGCAGGTTCTGCGCCGGCAGGATTTCCATGCCCTCGATCAGCGCGGCTTCCGGCGCGCTTTCCAGCGGCAGGACGAAGGCGCGCGCGGCCTTGTGCCCGGCGGCGTGCGAAGTGTCGTACCGTGATCCGGCTTCGTGGCGGATCGCGGCGCACATGGCGAGCGTGCCGCGCACCGCGCGCAGGTCGCCGGAGAGCGCGAGTTCGCCGGCGAATTCGTGGGCATCCAGCCCGGGCGCCTTGATCTGTTCCGAGGCGACCAGGATGCCGAGCGCGATCGGCAGGTCGAAACGGCCGGATTCCTTGGGCAGGTCGGCCGGGGCGAGGTTCACGGTGATGCGCCGCTGCGGGAATTCGAAGCCGCAGTTCTGGATCGCGGCGCGCACGCGGTCGCGGGCTTCCTTGACTTCGGTGTCGGGCAGGCCGACCAGGGTGAACGAGGGCAGGCCGGCGGCGAGATGGACTTCGACCGTGACTTCCGGGGCCGCAAGGCCCGCCAGCGCCCGCGAGCGGAGAACGGCGAGCGTCATCGAGGGCGGTGTTAAGAACCGGGCGCCGGGTCGGGCGGGGACTTCCGGCTGCGGGCTTCCAGTTCCGCTGCGCGCGCCTCCAGCGCTTCGAGCTTTGCCCGGGTGCGGGCGAGGACTTCGCGCTGCACGTCGAATTCTTCCCGGGTCACCAGGTCCAGCCTGGCAAACGCGCTGGCGAGGGCGGCGCGCAGGTTTTTTTCGATCTCGCCGGCTGGCGTCGCGGCCAGCAGCGACGACACGCGGGCGGACATTTCATCGAGCAACTTGGGATTCAGCATGATGTTGGCGTTTGTTGCGGAAGTCTGAAAAGTCTAGCACAGCCCTGTTCCAGGTCCCGGTGGCCGGCGAGCTTGCACCATGTCGGTGCGCTGCCGGGTATTTTTGGTTTGATTTGGTGCGGTCTTGTCGATGGTGCGGCGCATGATGCACTCAAGCTTATGAAAAATTGAGGAAAAATCTTCTGGCACAGTCCCTGCATAGAGGAGCCTGTAGTTTTCCCCAATCCTTCCAGGAGCACCACCATGCGCAAGACCCTCATCGCCGCCGCCGTTGCCGGCCTCGTTTCCGTTCCGTCCGTGGTCATGGCCCAGGCGGCCGCCCCTGCTGCCGCGCCGGCCAGCCCGCACACCATCACCGGCAACCTGGGCATCTATTCCAGCTACCGTTTCCGCGGCATCGACCAGACCTTCGGCAAGCCGGCCCTGCAGGGCGGCATCGACTACAGCCATTCCAGCGGCATCTACCTCGGCAACTGGAACTCGAACGTCAGCGAAGGCGCCGGTTTCCCGGATGCCAACCTCGAGATGGATTTCTACGGCGGTTACAAGTTCAGCGTCGGCGATTTCGGCATCGATGTCGGCGCCATCTACTACTACTACCCGGGCAGCGATGCCGGGATCGGGACGCTGTTTTCGCCGGTCAACAACAAGTCCGGCAAGGTTCACTCGGGTGGCGTCAGCAATACCGAAATCTATGTCGGCGCGAGCTGGAAATTCCTGTCCGCCAAGTACTTCTACTCGGTGGATGACTACTTCTCGGCTCCGGACACGGACGGCAGCAGCTACTTCGACCTGGCCGCCAGCTACGATCTGGGCAATGGCTGGGGCGTCAATGGCCACGTCGGTTATCTCGACTTCGACAACATGCGCAATGCCAGCTACACGGACTGGAAGGTCGGCGTGACCAAGGACATCAGCGGCTGGGTGTTCGGCCTGTCCTACATCGACACCAACGCCGATGGCAGCTGCAACAAGGGCCAGTTCTACTGCTTCGCCAACAGCAGCGGCAACGACACCAAGGATGCCGGTCGCGGCATCGCCGTCGTCTCCGTCAGCAAATCCTTCTAAGCATCTGAACCAACCCCGCCGGCGACCCGGCCGGCACCGGCGGGGTGTTTCAAGACTTACCCAACCTCCTCCAAATTGCAAAGGAACCAGCCATGAAACTCGTCACCGCCATCATCAAGCCGTTCAAGCTTGACGAGGTGCGCGAAGCCCTCGCCGCCGTCGGCGTGCAGGGGATCACCGTCACCGAGGTCAAGGGGTTCGGCCGGCAGAAAGGTCATACCGAGCTCTATCGCGGCGCCGAATACGTCGTCGATTTCCTGCCCAAGGTCAAGGTCGAAGCCGCGATCCGCGACGACCTGCTCGACCAGGTCATCGAAACCATCGAGAAATCCGCCAGCACCGGCAAGATCGGCGACGGCAAGATTTTCGTCTTCGACGTCGAACAAGTCATCCGCATCCGCACCGGCGAAACCGGTGAGGAAGCCCTCTAAGCTCTCGGGAGATCTGAAATGAGAAAATATCTCGCCATCCTGCTGACGGCATTGACCGTCGGCATCGCCGGCGGCGCCTCCAGCGCCTGGGCGGCCGACGACAAGCCCGTGGCGGCGGAAGCCGCCGCTCCGGCGGCCGCGGCTGCCGCGGCTGCGCCCGCCGCCCCCGCCGCGCCCGCGGCGGCCGCGACGCCGGTGCCCAATCGCGGTGACAACGCCTGGCTGATGGTGGCCACGGCCTTCGTTATCCTGATGAGCATCCCCGGCCTCGCGCTGTTCTACGGCGGCCTGGTGCGCAGCAAGAACATGCTGGCGGTGTTGATGCAGGTGTTCATCATCTTCTCGGTGATCAGCGTGCTGTGGGCCGTGTATGGCTACAGCGTGGCCTTCACCGAGGGCAACGCCTTCTTCGGCAGCTTCGACAAGCTGTTCCTCAAGGGCATCACGCCGGATTCGGTGGCCGCCACCTTCAGCAAGGGCGTGGTCGTCTCCGAGTTCATCTACGTCGCCTTCCAGGGTGCCTTCGCGGCCATCACCTGCGGCCTGATCGTCGGCGCCTTCGCCGAGCGCATCAAGTTCTCCG
>CAZGQB010000187.1:0-4657 GCA_964527055.1 uncultured Sulfuritalea sp. | reverse complement strand
GTCAGCGGCTTGCCGGTGGCACCCTTGCGCAGCACGCCGTGGCAGCCGGCGCAGCGCTCGAAGTAGATCTGCTTGGCCCGTGCGAATTCCTCGGGACTGACCGGAGGCGCCTTGGGGCTGATGGTTTCCTTGACGTCCTCCGGCTTGATCGGCACCGGGGCGCCCTTGTAGCGCATGTCACCTGGCGTAACGCCCGGGTGGTCGGCCTTGGCTTGCGCCCAGCTGAAAGCTGGCAGCGCCGCGAGCATGAAAAATCCTGCTGCAAGGGCTAGTTTCCGGCTATGCATCGTCTGTCTCCTAGAAATGTATGAATCAACAATTTTTATCGAACAGCGGATTAGAGTTCCCGTGGGCCGGTTTGGCGTTGACCGAAATCAAACTATTCGCAACTTGTTCATGGAAGTTCGCTGTTTGCCACTCGGGGTCAAGGCACCGGAATCGCTTTCGGAGCGATGGCCGGGTCTGCGGCAGCAGCGTTCGCGGCGCTTTCCTGACCGCGCGTCCGCTGTTGCTCCCGGCGCTTGCGGCGGTCGATCAGCGGCACGCACATATTCTCGTTGTAGTAGATCACCTGGCAGTCGAGGCAGTAGTGGCACTCGTTGGCGTTGATTTCGCCGGTGGGGCGGATGGCCCGCACCGAACATTGATGGGCGCAGACCTGGCACGGTTTGCCGCATTCCTTGCGCCGCCGCAGCCACCACTCGAACAGCCTGAAGCGGCCGGGGATGGAGAGCGCGGCGCCCAGCGGGCAAAGGTACTTGCAATAGAACTTGCGGTTGATCGCGGCTATGCCGATCAGCACCACAGCGTAGGCAACATACTGCCATTCGCGCTGGAATCTCATGGAAATAACGGTCTTGAACGGTTCCACCTCGGCATAACCCGCGGCGTCGACAATCGACTGCAACGAAAGGCCGAACAGCAGGATCAGGATGATGTACTTGAGCGCCACCAGGCGCTCATGGACGGCGTCGCTGAATTCGATCTCCGGCAGCTTCAGGCGGCGCGCGGCGAGCAGGATCAGTTCCTGCAGGGCGCCGAAGGGACACAGCCAGCCGCAATATACGCCGCGTCCCCAGAGCAGCAGGGTCACCGCGACGAAACCCCAGAGGATGAACAGCATCGGGTCGATCAGGAAGTTTTCCCAGCGGAAACCCTGCATCACGGAACCGACAAAGGTCAGTACGTTGATCACCGAAAGTTGCGCCAGCCCCCACCAGCCGATGAAGAACAGCGTGTAGACATGAAAGCCGTTGCGCACGTGGGTCAGGGCGGTCGGATGTCGTGCCAGCCAGTCCTGGAAAATCAGTACGAACGAAAGTACGGCCAGCCCGATCACCAGCACGACGATATCGAACTTCCGGTTCTGCCAGATCGCGATCCAGGCCGGTTCTTCGTACGGTGGTGTCCAAGTGCCCGGCTTGTCCGGCAAGGGCACCAGGTTTTGCGGCGGCATCTCGCGAGATAGCGGTACCACGCCGTGCACCAATGGCGGTGTTTGCGAAACTGCCAATCTGCGAGTCGGCTCGGCCGAGCTTGGTTTCGCCGCGGGATGGGTTGCGGTGCCCGGTCTGGACGGTTCATTTGGAATCGACGCTGCCGCCTGCTGGCGAGGTGGGATGTGGTCGTCCCCGGGTGTCGCCGGAGCGACGGGTTGAGTCGCCATGGGCGGGCTCGCCGGGGGACCAGACGCCGCGGCCGGCCCGTTGCCTTGCGCCGCGGTCGATGCGGACTGACGAATGCCTCGTGATTCGGCGACGAGCCGTGCCGAGCGCATCAGGGTGGCGTTTTGCACCATGACGGTGATCGTTGCGCCGGTAATGCCGTCGATCGCGACGTGGTCTTTGCGCGGGGCGCCGATGGTGATCCTGTCGAAGGCCGACTTGCCGAGGTACTGATCGACATATGCGGCGAGCCTTTCCTGCGAAATGCCCACGGCGAGTATCGGCTCATCGTGATGCACGATGGCGAGGCCGACAATCTGCCCGGTCGTGTCGAGACCGACCAGGGTATTGATCGGCTTGCCCGAATAGGCCGGGATGCGCACCGCGTCGGAGGTCAGATAAACGTAGCCGATCGGCGTATCGCCCCGATACGCCACTGCTGACGGCGGCGATCCGGTCATTTCGCCATAGGCCGTGGCGTCGGGGAATATGCCGCGCACTTGAGGATAGCCGGTCGTCCAGTCGGTCGCTTGCGCAATCGCCGCGAAGACAATCAGAAATGCCAAGCCAAACAGCCGTGCGATAGCCATGAACGCTTTCAGGATATTGGTGCTGGAGAAACTCGTTGCATCGCGCAGTGTATCGGGATCGAATGCAAGTTCAAGTGTGAGTATAAAAAAGAGCATTCCGCCTCTAGCCAACGAGAGGGCTTGTTTTTTTTGGTATATAAGCAGATAATGATATTCATGCCGAAACGCTCCCCTCTCCTTCGCAAGGGCTCTCTCCTCCTCTCCGCCCTTGCTTTCCTCGCCGGTCTAGCGCCGGCGGGTTTTTCTTTGGCGGCCGACGCGGTGCCGGCGAGCGTGATCGTCCAGGCGCGTGAAGCCGATCTGGGTTTTCCGGTCGAGGCGATGGTCGAAGCCGTGCGCCAGGCGACGGTGGCGGCGCAGATTGCCGGCCGCGTGCTCGAAGTGCGCGCCGACGCCGGCCAGCGCGTGAAGCAGGGCGAACTGCTGATGCGCATCGACGTCCGCGAGGCCGCCGGTTCCGATGCCAGTGCCCGTGCCGCGCTGGAGCAGGCCGCTGCCGCCTATGAACGCGCAAAAAACCTGCATGCGCAGAAATTCATCAGCCAGGCGGCGCTTGACCAGGCCGCGGCGACGTTCAAGGCCGCGCAAGGCGCGGTAGCCGCGTCGGGCGCCGGGGCGTCGCACGGCAACGTGACGGCGCCGATCGCCGGGGTCGTCGCCGAGCGCCATGTCGAGGCCGGGGAGATGTCCGCGCCCGGCAAGCCGCTGATCACGATCTTCGATCCGAAGAGCCTGCGCGTGATCGCCAGCCTGCCGCAGTACAAGTTGGCCGAGCTGAAGAAGTCCGCGCGCGCGCGCATCGAACTACCGGAAACGGGGCGCTGGATCGACGTTGCCAGGATCGAGATTCTGCCCACCGTTGATCCCCGCAGCCACACGGCGACGGCGCGCCTTTACTTGCCGGAGAACATCGAAGGCGTCGTGCCGGGCAGTTACGCCCGCGCGCATTTCACGATCGGGCAGGCGCAGAAGCTCACCGTACCCCCGGCCGCAGTCCTGCGCCGTGGCGAAGTTACCGCCGTCTATGTACTGGACGACAAGGGCGTCGCGCGGCTGCGCCAGGTGCGCCTGGGTGAGGCCGTCGCCGGCGGCGAGCTCGAGGTGCTGGCCGGCATCAGTTCAGGCGAGCGCGTCAGCCTGGCACCGTTGAAGGCCGGCATCGAACTCAAGGCGGCTCCCGCCGTCGCGCGATAAGCCGGGGTCGCCCATGGGCACGGGTTTGGGCATCTCCGGCCGCATCGCGGAGTATTTCCTCAGGAATTCCCTGACGCCCTTGATCGCCCTGATCGCGCTGCTGCTGGGCATCGGCGCGACGCTGATCACGCCGCGCGAGGAAGAGCCGCAGATCAACGTCACCATGGCCAATGTCTTCGTCCCCTTCCCCGGCGCCGCGGCGCGTGACGTCGAGGCCCTGGTGGCGCGGCCGGCCGAGCAGGTGCTGTCGCGCATCGCCGGCATCGAGCATGTGTATTCCGTATCGCGTCCGGGCATGGCGGTGATCACCGTGCAGTACGAAGTCGGCGAGGACCCGATCCAGGCCCTGGTGAGGCTCTACGACACCATCAATTCGCACAAGGACTGGCTCTCGCCCAACCTCGGCGTGCTCGATCCGATCGTCAAGCCCAAGGGCATCGACGACGTGCCCATCGTCACCCTGACCTTCCACAGCGCCGATCCCATGAAGTCGGCTTTCGAGATGCAGCAGGTGGCGCGCGCCGCCGAGATCGACTTGAAGCGCATCCCCGGCACGCGCGACGTGGCCACCATCGGCGGCCCGGGCCACGTGATCCGCGTCATCATGGATGCCGACCGCATGAACGCCCACGGCATCACGGCGCAGGACCTCAAGGCCGCGCTGCAGGTGTCGAATGCCTCGCAGCCTGCGGGCGCGCTGGTCAGCGGCAACCGCGAACTGCTGGTGCAGACCGGCACCTACATCGAATCCGCTGCCGACGTAAAGCGCCTGGTGGTCGGCGTCCATGAACGAAAGCCGGTGTACCTGGCCGACGTGGCGCAGGTGATCGACGGCGCCGACCAGCCTTCGCGCTATGTCTGGCACGGCACGAAGCAGGGCGAATCGCCGGCGGTGACACTGTCGGTGTCGAAGAAGCCCGGCGTCAATGCCGCCGATGTCGCCGAGTCGGTGATTGCGCGCGCCGTGGCCTTGCGCGGCACGGTGATCCCCGAGGGTGTCGAGTTCACGGTAACGCGCAACTACGGTGCGACCGCCACCGACAAGGCGCAGAAGCTGATCGGCAAGCTGGTCTTTGCCACCGCCTTCGTCGTGTTGCTGGTGCTGTTCGCGCTGGGCCGGCGCGAGGCGGTGATTGTCGGCGCGGCGGTGACGCTGACGCTGGCGGCGACGCTGTTCGCCTCCTGGGCGTATGGCTTCACGCTCAACCG
>CAZGQB010000186.1:0-4662 GCA_964527055.1 uncultured Sulfuritalea sp. | reverse complement strand
GCACCTGCGCCCTGACCTGCTTCAGCTGGGCGTTGAAGTCGGCCAGCCTGACGCCCATCGCCACCGTGGTCGATTGCCCCGGCTGCAGCGTGCCGGGCACCGCGTATTCCTTGTAGAAGTGGTTCGACGACGAATTCTTCTGCACCGCGCCAGCCACGCGCAGCTTGCGCAGGGCCACCGGGCTGGCGTTGGTCACGCGCAGGCCGAGGTTGCCCCTGCCGTCGGCGACGGCTTCCACTTCGAGGTAATCGCCCGGGTTGCCCGGCAGGTCCAGCCGCACCAGCGCCGTGCCGGCCAGCCTGCCGACCTCGGAATTCGATCCGGCGGCCAGCCTGTAGTGCTCGATGGCGCGGCCGCGCTGGCCGGCCTCCTGGTCCAGGTGGCCCAGCACGTAATGCGCCGCCGCCGTCGGCAGCAGCGCATTGCTGCGTTCGAGATCGCTGCGCGCCCCTGCCGCGTTGCCGAGGCGCTGCCGCACCAGGCCGCGGTTCAGGTAATGGGCGAAGTAGTCGGCGTTGAGGCGGATCGCTTCGCTGTACTCCTGTTCGGCATCGGCAACGCGTCCCTGCTTTTTCAGCGCATCGCCGCGCAGCGCATGGAAGATCGCTTCGCGCGGCTCCAGTTTGATCGCCTGATCGGCCTTGGCCAGCGCCTGCGCCGGATCCTTCGCCAGCAGCTTGCGGCCTTCGTCGTGGGCGGCATACGCCGGCTTGCTCTGCACCAGGAAGGCGATCCTCTGCCGGTAGGCATCCTCGCCGCGATAAAGGTTCGCCGGCAGCGCGGCCGCCTTCCTGCGGTTGGCATCGACGCGTTCCTGCGAGGGCGGATGCGTGGCGAACATGCCGGCCAGCCAGTTCGACGACTTGTTGCCCGACAGGCGGACGAAGGTTTCCTGCAGTTCCACCGCGGCCTTCGGGTCGTAGCCGGCGCGCACCATGTAGTCGATGCCGTAGTGGTCGGCCTCCAGTTCGTTTTCGCGGCTGAAGCGCAGCCCGATCAGCGCCGCCCCGCCCTGCGCGGCAAAGTCCACGAAGCCGGCGTTCTTCCGGTCGGAGGCCAGCGCGCCGATCAGCGCCGCGCCTGCGGCCAGCAGCGTGCCCTGCTCGACCGACTTCGCGCCATGCCGGGCGGCGGCATGGACGACTTCATGCGACAGCACCGCCGCCAGTTCCGCCTCGCTCTTCAGTTCCGTGAGCAGGCCGCGATTGATCGCCAGCTTGCCGCCGGGCAGTGCCCAGGCATTCGGCACCGAATCGTTGATGACGACGAATTCGAAGGGCAGCTTGGGCCGGTCGCTGACCTTGACCAGTTTCTGTCCGACCTCATTGACGTAGGCCGCCAGCGCCGGATCGAGGATGAACCTGCCGCCCGCCGATTGCTGGGTATGCAGATACTCCTGTTTGCCGAGCCTGATTTCCTGCTGCTCGGAGATGAAGCTGATTTCGCTCTTTTTCGTCACCGGGTTGGTGGCACAACCCGCCGCCAGCAGGACGAGCGGCAGGGCGGCAGCGAGGCGGCGGAGGCAGGCCGGAATGCGCATTTTCATGGTCACCCGAATAACGGCTTGACGCGACCGGCGGTTGACCGCCGTGGCGTCGCCGTCCGCAAGGGATGCCGTCCTTGGCGTTGTCGGGGACCTGGCTTTCCGCGGTGCCTCAGGGCGCGGCCTGCGGCACCAGGGTGATGACGAGTTCGGCCGGCCTGACCTTGAATTCCGCCGGAACGTAATTCATGTTGTCGAAGCGCAGGTCTTCCGGCTTCAGCTTGTAGATCGCAAAGCCCTTCAGCACCTGCCCGGTCAGCCAGCCGCCGATCTTGTTGACGCGATCGGCATAGGCGGCAGGAACGCCCTCGACCATGAAGTTTTCCGCGCGCGGCTCGTCGAGCAGGAGCGTGGCGGCCGCCTGGTCGAAGCGCAGGCGGCCGGAGATGTCGACGGCGCCCCTCCATGGCTTGCCGATCAGCGGTGCGTCGATGGACACATCCAGCGCCGTCAGCACGCGGTTCGACTCCGGCTGCAGGGTCACGCGCGGCGCGGCCAGCTTGACGTCGAGCAAACCGAGGTAGGTCCGCGCCAGCTCGAAGCGTTTGCCCACCAGGTCCTGCAATTGCGCCTGCGACAGCCGGAACTCGCGCGGCTGCGGCGGCGCCAGCGTGGCGCAGGCGGAAAGCAGCATCGTGGCCAGGGCCACGGCGATCATGCGGAATGCAGGCTTCATGGATTCGATGTCTCCGGGTTCGTCGTTGCGGTGCAGCGCCTGGCGCAACTATACCTTGCAGGACGCCGCCCGATCCAACCGGACAACCGCGAACAAGGGCAAAGCCCCGGCTGCATTGCGCGGCGACCCCGGACCGGCCCGGGACTGCATGCGCTCAGCGTCCCGGCAACAACAGTTCCACGGTTCTGCCGCCATAGCCGAACTTCTGGTCGCGCGCCTGGACGACGACGCCGCGCACCGCGCGCGGAATCCTGACGCCATGGAGATCGCGGGTGAAAGGCTGCTCGGTGGCGTGGTCATGCCACAATTTTCGCTCGCCGTAAATCTCCCCGCCCTTCCCCGTCACCCGAAAGCCGTCCGCATAGCGTTGCGGCGTATCGTAGGGCGACGACACGGTGACATCGAAATCGAAGTTGTCGGCATCCCGCGCCACAACCGTTGCCGTGATCACGTCGGGATACTGCCGCGACGCCGCATCAGCGGCGCGCGCCGGACCCTCCGGCAAGCCCGCCGCGACCAGCAGCGCCGCGAGGAAACCAAGGCCCGCGCGCACGCTTCCGGGCATCGCGCGGCATGGAATGATGCTACCCGTGCCGGGCTCAATCCGGCCGGCGCCCATGCCCGGTCTCCTTGCCGACATAGCGTTTGCAGGCGGCGCGCAGGAAATCCATCTGCCGGCTGAAATTCCTGCAGCCGCCGCACATGGCGAGATGCATTTTCAGCTGGACCCGTTCCGCCAGGCCCAATTCGCAATCCTGGGCCTCGGACAAGCGCCGGGTGACCTCCTTGCAACTCAACATGATGGCGCTTCCTCTCCGGCGAACCATGATTTTTCCAGACAGCGACGCAGGGCATTTCTGGCCCTGTGCAAAATGACGTGGCAATTACCGCTGCTGAGGCTGAGTTCGGCGCAGACCTCTGCGGTATCGAATTCCAGGAATTCCCGCATCATGAACACGCGCGCGGTGTTCGCCGGCAGGTGATCCAGGCACGCTTCGAAGACGACCCAGAACTGGTCCTGGCGCAGGGCCGCTTCGGGATCGCCCCAGTCGCGCGGCCTGGCCTCCGGGTGCCAGTGGGCATTGGGCTTGAACAGGGATTCGAAGGCTTCGTCGAGCCCGGCCTCCTCGTCCGCCAGCGCGCCGACATTGACGGTTCGGCTGCGCACCCGAATGGCATCGACGATCTTGTTGCGCAGGATGCCGAAGACCCAGGTTTTCAGGGCGGAGCGGCCCTCGAACTGCCGCTTCCCGGTCAATGCGGCCGCCAGAGCATCCTGCACCACGTCTTCCGCCAGGTGTTCGTCGCGCAACTGGAGGCGGGTGAAGCGCAGCATGTCGCGGCGCAAGCCCACCAGATAGTCCTTGTCGTTTTCCAGCCTGTCGCTGCCGCTAGTCATGAGATCCTCCCGCATCGCCCCGGATTGCCATGGCGTCAGGATAACTCGCATAAAGCCGGTCGAGGTCCCGTGGCAGGTCGACATCCCACAGCGGGTCCGCTTCGCTCCAGCGCCAGCCCAGCGCGGCCAGGCGCTGCCGGGTCTGGGCCATGACGCGAGCGCTGCCCCAGTCCACCCCCGCAAAAACTTCCGGCGCCGGCGCCCTCATGCCGATCAGGACATAGCCGCCGTCTTCGGCCGGGATCACCACGGCATCGTGGTCGCCCAGCGCCCTCGCCGCCGCGCGGAGGTGCGCGGCGCCCAGCGCCGGGCAGTCGGTGCCGATCACCAGCGTGCCGGCCGGCGCCGGCGAAGCTGCGACCGCCGCCAGCATGCGCGCGCCGAGGTCGCCCTCCGGCTGCGGATGCAGTTCCACGCTGCCGAAGCTGCGGCAAACCCGGAAATCGCGGTGCGCGGGATCGCCGGCGCACCACAGGCTGACCGGACCGACGTCGGCGACGAGGGCCATCGCCACGGTACGCTGCAGCATCCAGCGCTGCAGGCGCGCCGCGCCCTCGGCGCCGAGCGCCGGAATCAGGCGCGTCTTGGCCGCGCCGGGGATGGGCGCGCGGGCCAGGATGGCGACGCCGACGCGGCTAGCCATGCGCCGCTTCCTGCGGCGGGCAATCGTCCGCGCGTGCGACGAAGCGCAAATCGGCGAAGCCGGAGCGCGCTTCCTCGCCGGTCTGGTCGGTATCGGCGGCGATGGCGACGCCGGTCAGCTTGAGCGGCGGGTGGCCGAAGGCGGCCAGAAAGTCGGCGCCGACGTCACGGCGTTCATCGACCCAGCGCCCGGCGAATGCGCTGCCGGAGCGCAGCACCAGCATGCGCGCGCGATCGGTATAGGTATTCGCCTGCCAGGTGCCTACCGCATGCCGGTTGTCCCAGAGGTAGTTGATCGCGGCATCGGGCAGCTGGGCGCCGTTGATGCCGCGCGCCAGCCCGTGCGCCATGCGCGTCGTGACGCCGAGCCGCTCGGGAGCCACCTCGAATCTCTGTTAGACA
>CAZGQB010000185.1:0-4669 GCA_964527055.1 uncultured Sulfuritalea sp. | reverse complement strand
CTCCGAGCTTGAGGCCGGGCGCCTCGACGGTCAGGCGCAGGCCCTTTTCCAGCGGCTGGACGTGGCTGATTTTTCCGACGGCGGTAATGATGCCGGTGAACATGGGAGACTCCGAAGTGGTTGGCGGATTCAGCGCAGTGCGCGCTCGAGGGTGGGCAGGAACTTCTCGGCCGGAACAAAACCGACCACGCGCAGCTCGGCAAGTTCGCTGCCGGCCGGGTTCCAGAAGATGATGCCGGGCGGGCCGAACAGGCCGAAGCGCTTGAGCAGCGCCTTGTCGGCGTCGTTGTTGGCGGTGACATCGGCCTGCAGCAGCAGCATCTGCTTCATGCGCGCGGCGACCCTGGCTTCGGCGAAGGTGAAGCGTTCCATTTCCTTGCAGCTGACGCACCAGTCGGCATAGAAGTCGAGCATCACCGGTTTGCCGGCGGCTTTCGCGGCAGCCAGGCGCATCTCGAGTGTCTCGACCGTGGCAACGCGCTCGAAGGCCGCAGCTTGCGCCTCGGCGGCGCTGCCGCCACGCAGGAAACCCAGCGGTTGCAACGGATCCTTCGCGCCGCCCAGCACGCCCGCCAGCATGGCCGCGCCGCCCAGCAGCAGCAGCACGCCGAGCCCCTTGCCCAGGCGCTGCCAGCCATGCGCGTTTTGCGGCAGGGGGTCGAGCGCATGCAGGTAGATCGCCGGCACCACCAGCAGCAAGGCCCAGCCCAGCATCTGTGTCCACAGCGGGATCACCGGCGACACCAGCCACAGCGCGGTGGCCAGCATGACCACGCCGAAGAATTTCTTGACGCCCTCCATCCATGGTCCGGACTTCGGCAGCAGCGTGCGCGAGAAGGCGCCCACCAGCAACAGCGGCGCCCCCATGCCCAGCGCCATGACGAACAGCGCGCTGCCGCCGAGCACGGCATCGCCCGTCTTGGCGATGTAGAGCAGGGCGCCGGCCAGCGGCGCGGCGACGCAGGGGCCGACGATCAGCGCCGACAGCGCGCCCATCAGCGCGATCGCGGGCAGCGAGCCGCCCTGCTTGTTGGCCGTGTCCGAGACGCGGCTTTGCAATGCCGCCGGCAACTGCAGTTCATAGAAGCCGAACATCGACAGCGACAAGACGACGAACACGAGCGCGAAACCGCCCAGCACCCAGGCGTTCTGCAGCGCGGCCGACAGCAGCGTGCCGGAAAGTCCCGCGGCGACGCCCACCGCGGCATAGGCCACGGCCATGCCCAGCACATAGGCCAGCGACAGCATGAAGGCGCGCAGGTGGCTTACCGCATGGCCGTGGTTGACGATGATGCCGGACAGGATCGGGATCATCGGGAATACGCAGGGCGTCAGCGACAGCAGCAGGCCGAAGCCGAAGAAACTGAGAAGCACCAAGGCCAGGTTGTCACCCTTGAACAGGCCGGCGATGCGCGAACTTTCGTCGCCCGCTGCCGGTGCCGCTGCCGAAGCCGGAGGAGTCGGCGTCGGCGACACGGCGGCGGACGGGCTGGCGGCGCCCGCCATGGTCAGCTGGGCATCCTGGTTGATCGGCGGGTAGCAGATGCCGCCGTCCCAGCAGCCCTGCGAGACCGCCTTCAGGGTGACGGGGCCCGACGCTTCCACCGGCAGCAGGATCTTCACTTCCTTGCGGTACACCTCGACATTGCCGAAGGTTTCGTCTTCCTTCATCTTGCCCGGCGGCAGCGTCGGTGCGCCGAGCGTGCCGCCCTCGGCCGCGAACTTGAATTTGTCGCGATACATGTAGTAGTCGCCGTGGATCTGCCAGCGCGCCTCGATGGTCCGGGCGTCGACCACCCTGGCCGAAAAGCGGAAGGCCTGCTCGGGCGGCAAAGGTTCCTCGGCGCGGGCCGGGCCGGCGAGGACGAAGAACAGCAGGAACAACAGGCGGATCATCATGTGGGAAGCTTCCCGTTCGGGGAGTCGGCGCAGGTTTCGGTGCGGGTTTCGGCAACCACCCAGTCGAGGTATTCGGGCAGACCGTGGGCAATTGGGACCGCGATGATCTCGGGAAGTTCATACGGGTGGGTGGCGCGGATCGCCGCCTCCAGCGCGGCATAGCCCGCTTCCGTGGTCTTGATCAGCAGGGGGATTTCCCGCGCGCTTTCGATCGCACCCTGCCAGCGATACACCGAACGGCAGGGCGCCAGCATGTTCACGCAGGCCGCCAGGCGGGCGGACACCAGCATCGTCGCCAGTGCTTGCGCGCTGGCCGCGTCGGGCAGGTTGGTCAGGATCAGCAGCGTCCGGGCGCCGGTTTGGGGCGTTTCCATCGCCTTATTCTACCTTCGGCCCGCGCCGGGTCCGGCTTGACCTGTCGCAGCCGGAGGTTCGAAGTTCCGACCGATCCGGGCGTTGCATTTTGGGAACGAAGCGATCGGTTCCGGGGGCGTGCCCCGCCATTCTTTCATTGCCGTCAAACCCGAACTCTGCTAGTGTTTCCGTATTAGGAGAAATCCGTGCAACTTTGCTTTGCTTGTAAATGATTTCATTGGGGATTTTGATATGACGAAAAGGCTCGCGGGTTATCTGGCGGCTGCCTTCCTGCTTGCAGTCGGGCCGCTGGAACATGCTGCCGCACAAGCCCAGGGCGCGGGTTTCGAGATCAACCGCTTCCAGGTCGATGGCAACACGCTACTCACGGCGGAACGGGTGCAGGAGCTGGTGGCGCCGTATGTCGGCAAGGGCAAGGTGTATGGCGATGTGCAAAAGTCCCTCGAAGCGCTCGAAAACGAGTATCGCCGCCTTGGCTACGGCACCGTGCAGGTCTATGTGCCGGAGCAGGAGCTTACCGGCGGCGTGGTCCGTCTGGTGGTCAGCGAGGGCGTGGTCGGCAAGGTCACCATCACCGGCAACAAGCATTTCAACGAAGAAAACGTGCGCGCCGGCCTGCCCGAGCTGAAGGAAGGCACGCCGCCCAACATGCGCAAGCTTTCCGAGAACATCCAGCTCAGCAACGAAAATCCGGCCAAGCAGGTCGAAGTGACGCTGGGCGTCAGCGAAGAAGAAGGCAAGGTCAACGCCCGGATCGACGTCAAGGAAGAAGATCCGGATCGCTTCTATGTCACGCTCGACAACACCGGCACCCGGGCCAGCGGCTATGCCCGCCTGGGCGTTTCCTACCAGAACTCGAACATGTTCAACAAGGATCAGGTGCTGACCGTGGCCTACACCACCGCAATCGATCCGCCGGGGCGCATGAAGATCTTCGGCAACCGCGTCTTCCCCTGGGATGAGGGCGACGGCGTGGAAGTCGATATCTACAGCATCGGTTATCGCCTGCCGCTATACGCGTGGGGCGACAGCATCGACATGATCTACGCCAATTCCAGCACCAACACGCCGGCCAATGTACTGGTCCCCGGCGGCGGCCTCGGCATCAATGGCAAGGGCGAGATCTGGGGGCTGCGCTACAACCACATTTTCCCGCGCGCCGGCGAATACAGTTCGCGGCTGGTGCTGGCCTACGACCGCAAGTACCTGGACAACACCTGCGATCTTCCCGGCATCTCGTCAAAAACCCTGTATGGAACGGCAGGCTGCACGCCCTACACGATCCAGCCGGTTTCAGCCACTTACAGCGGCCAATGGCAAAAACCCGGCCAGTCCATCGATTTCTACTTAACGGCGGCACAGAATATCGCGACCGGCGCCGACTATACGTTTGGCCTCCCGGCCAAGGATGACAACTACTCGGCGGCCTCCGGCTACAAGGTCAGGGATGACTTTTCCGCGGTACGCGCCGGCGGCAGCTATTTCGCCGCCATCACCGGCGACTGGTTGTTCAGGTTTGCCGCCAACGCCCAGTATTCGCACAGCGCCCTGCCGGTTACCGAACGCTTCGGTCTGGCGGGCTGGACGGCGGTGCGCGGTTTCAACGAGCGCGCCGTCGCCACGGACCGTGGCTATGTCGTGAATCTCGAGGGTTATACGCCGGACATGGCAACCGGCATGGGCGTGCCGGGCACCTTGAAGTTCCTGGCCTTCGTCGATGCGGCACAGGGCAGCAACGTCGGCCCGTCGGTGAAATACGGCATCGCATCGGCGGGGGTCGGCTTGCGCTACAACCTCAACAAGGACATCAGCGCCCGCTTCGACGTGGCACAGGTTCTGGATGGGTACACGCCGAAAAACCTGGCGAATGAAAACTGGCAGGCGGAGGGCAGCCTCCGCGGCCACGTCGGCGTGGCCTTCGGTTTCTAGCCGTCAGGGCGGCCCGCAGCAAGGCGAGAATTTTTTTCAAAGTGTGACTTTGTGCATGGCCGGCAAACCGGTATTGGCGCTATAAGTGAATTTCGTGCGGGCGGCTGTTCCGCCCTTGGAGTGTGACATGAGCTACAAGCATCCTTCCCGCAAACAGCCCCGCCGGCTCTCCACGTCCGTCCGCCTCGGCACAGCCGCGGTGGCCGCGTGCTTCCTCAGCGCCCCGGTCCTGTCCAATCCGCTGAACCCCACGGTCGTCAATGGCGCCGCCACCTTCAACCAGGCCGGCAAGGTTCTGACGGTCACCAACACCCCCGGCGCCATCATCAACTGGCAGAAGTTCTCCATCCAGGCCGGCGAGACCACGCACTTCGCCCAGACCTCCGCCTCCAGTTCGGTGCTCAACCGGGTATTGAACGACCCGACCGCCATCTACGGCACCCTGAGTTCCAACGGCCGCGTTTGG
>CAZGQB010000184.1:0-4679 GCA_964527055.1 uncultured Sulfuritalea sp. | reverse complement strand
CTCGCATACCATCGCGGCGACTACGAAGCCGCCGACGCGTCGCTGCAAAAGGTGCTCCAGCTCAGGCCGGACGACACCGGCGCGCTGTTGCTGCTCGGCGCTGTCTCTTACGCTCAGAAGCGTTTCGAGGCGGCAGAGAGCTACCTCAGCAAGGTGGTCGGCCGCGCGCCGACCTATCTGCCCGCGGTGAAACTGCTTGCCAATACCCGTATCAAGCTGGGCGATTCCAGGGGCGCGATCAAGGCGCTCGAACCGCTGAGCGATTCAGAGGCAGCTGCCGGCGACGGCGCGTTCCTTGCGCTGCTCGGCACCGCCTACATGAAATCCGGAGAGCACGAAAAGGCGAATCAATACCTCGAGAAGGCGGCAGTGGTCGAACCCGAGGCGGCAGGCATACGTGCGCAGCTGGCGCTGAGCCACCTCGGCGGCGGCGCTGCGGAACAGGCGGCGAGCGACCTGGAACTGGCTGTCGAGATGGACGCCAGCCTGACACAGGCCGAGCTGGCACTGATCATGGTGCGCCTGCGTAGCGGCGACTACAACGAGGCGATCAAGGCAGCGACCAGGCTGGCGGAGAAGCAGCCCGCCAACCCGCTGGCCCGCAATCTGGTCGGGGCCGGCTACGTGGGCAAGGGCGACGTCGCGATCGCCCGCAAACAGTTCGAGCATGCGCTGCAAGTGGATCCGAAATTCGCCACCGCGCGACTCAACCTCGCGCGGCTGGATCTGCAGGCCGGGGACACTGCCGCGGCGCGCAAGCAGTACGAAGCGCTCCTCGCCGCAGACCCCGACAACCTCGGCGCCTTGATGGGAATGGCGGCCATCGAGGAACAGGGCGGAAACATCACGCAGTCACTGGAACTCATCGAGCGTGCCCGCACGGCTCACCCTGCATCCACGCAGCCCGGCCTGCTGCTGGCGCGCTATCAGATGGGGCGTAAAGAGCCGCTGAAAGCGCTGACGATCCTTGCGGAGCTCGATCGGCAGCGTCCGGGGGATCCCGACGTACTCCTGGCGCTGGGCCTGGCCCAGGTGCAGGCCGAAGAGACAACCGACGCCGAGCGCACCTTTGCAAGGCTTACCCAAGTGGCGCCCGACACCAGCGACGGCTACGTATTGCTCGCGCAACTGCAACAGAAGAACGGCAACGTCGGTGCGGCCAGGCGAACTATCGAGGAGTTGCTGGAGCGCAAACCCGACGATGTCAGGGGGCTGACTACACGTGCCTTCATTCATATCGCGGAAGGCCAGCCGGACCAGGTGCTGGCACTGGCGCAGCGCATCCAGACGCTGCAGCCCGATTCGCCCACCGGTTATCAGCTGGAGGGCGATCTGCAGGCGCGCAACCGCGAGTGGGACAAGGCCAGCGCCGCGTTCCGTAAAGCCTATGATGCCCAGCCTGCGTCGGGCACTGCGATAGCCCTGTACCGGGTGCAGAACTCCAAGGGCGATCGCGATGCGGCGCTTGCGACGCTGACCGCGTGGCTCGTACGCGAGCCGAGAGATGCCGATGCGCGGATGTTGCTGGCAATGGACCATCAGCAGGCGGGCGAGCGCGACGAAGCAATTGCCGCATACGAGCAGGTCGTCGCTCAGCAGCCTTCAAACGCAACGGCGCTGAACAACCTCGCCTGGCTCTACTTCGAGAAGAACGACTCGAGAGCGCTCGGACATGCCAAGCGTGCCTACGAACTGGAGCCGAAACGGTTGGAGATCGGCGATACCTACGGTTGGCTGCTGCTCCAGGGCGGCGATGCGAAGGAAGGATTGCGCGTGATCCATGAAGCGGCGACGCGGGCACCCAACAACCCCGAGATTCGCTACCACCTGGCTGTTGCGCTCGAAAAGTCCGGCAACCCCGGGCAAGCGCGGAAGGAGCTGGAGCAACTGCTTCGAGATGGCAAAGAATTCCCGGAAAGACAGGATGCAACTAGACTTCTGCAGGAACTGAAAATGCAGCAGGAATGAGCACGTTTTGCCAAGAAACAGCAGGCAATGACGTACTGAGGAATACGTTCGGCTCTACTTGTGCCCCGCAATACTTACAGGTTCGATCAGCGGCATCGAGGTCGCCCGCAAGTTTGGCCCGGCAGCCCGCCCCCATAGGTGGCGCTCGGTTTGCCGCGCCAACGTACGCGGCAACTCGTCGATTCCTCACCGGTCAAAGCATTTCCTTCAGGCTATTTCTTGATCGAGGCCACGAACTCGGCCGCTTCCCGCCGCTCCGCAAACTCCTTTTCACTCTCGAGCAAGGGCTCCAGGATGATCAGCGCCCCGTCCGTGTCACCCGCCGCATGCCGGATCAGGGCGGCGTGATAACGCAGAGCGGAGTTTTCGGGCGCCACCTTCAGCGCCTGCTCGATGCGAGCCTGCGCCTGGCGCAGATCCCTGTTTTCGAGCAACACCAGCGCCAGCGTATCGAGCACATCGCCCGAATCAGGTGCACGCGTGTGCGCCCGTTCGGCGAAGACCAGCGCCTGTTTCGGATCCCGCTTGCGCAGGTGCCAGGCCAGATTGTTGAGAGCGACAACGTTATCGGGAGACGCGTCCAGTACCCGGCGGTACTGCGCGATCGCGGCATCGACCCGGTCGCGCGAACCGTAAACATCCGCCAGCGTCATTCGCGTTGCCGCGTCATCCTCGTGGCCGCTCAACCAGTCCTCGAGCAGTTTCACGCCCGCGCCGCTCACGCCGCGTCGTACTTTCTCGATCGCCAGGGCCTGCACGGTCGCCGGCGCCGGCGCCACGGCAAAGGCCTGCTCCAGCTTCTCGAGGACACCGGCATCATCGCCGCGCGAATTCGCCAGCGCAGCCTCCAGGAGCAACACATCGGGGTGTTCCGGCTGCATTTGCCGTAGCGCGACGAGTTGGGCCTCGAATTGCTGCGGTTCCTGCTGCGCCAGCAGCAGTCGGGCCAGCGCAACGCGCGCCGGCAGATGCTTCGGATCGAGCTCTATCGCGCGCTCCAGCGCCTTGCGCACCGCTGCAGTGTCACCCAATCCGTCGTGGGCCAAGGCCAGCCGGTAGTGGTTCCACGCGTTGTCGGGCTGCAAGCGCACAAGCCGATCGAGCGACATCCTGGCCGCACCGTAGTCCCCCTGCGCCAGTTGTGCCTCGGCCATCTGGGCGAGCACCGCCGGCTGCGCCTTTTGCGACGCGTCCAGTTCGCTGAGCAACGCCAGCGCGTCGGCACCTCGCCCCTTGACGGTCTTGTAGCGTGCCAGCGCCAGACGGGGCTCGACCGCCGCGGGATACGTCTTCACCAGGCCTTCCAGCCGCTCCGCCATCGCGCTTTCCTTGCCTTGCGTGAGGTCCAGCGCGGCAAGCTGCATGTGCACGGGCACGTAGTCCGGGTGCTTGTCGAGCACGCCGACGTAATAGCCGCGCGCGCCCTCGAAGTCCTTCGCCTGCGCCGCCAGGGCAGCCAGGCTCTGGCTCGCGCCGGGATCCCCCGGTGCGATTTCTAGCGCCCTGGCGAACGCCGCGCGCGCCTTGTCGGCATCCCTGGCCGCAAGGTGAATGCGGCCTAGCAGGTTGTACGGCGTGACCGCATCGGGATTGCGCTTGCGGAAATCCTCCGCAGTCCGTAGGGCACCCTCGAGATCGTGTTTCTGCAAAAGGTTGAGCACCAGCAGGACATCGGCCTGCTGGAAATTAGGGTCCAGTTCGAGCGCCTTGCGCAGGTGCTCGACCCCGACGCCGCCGTCACCCGCTGCCAGCAGCCCCGCCGCGAGGCGCGTCTGCGCCACCGCCGAATCGGGCTGGAGCTGCGCCACCTTTGTCAGAAGATCCAGCCCCTCGTCGGTCTTGCCCTGCGCGAGCAGCGCCGCGGCTAGCGTGTTGAGCGCGACGACATCCTCGTCGTTTGCAGCCACCACGGGACGCACAAGTTGTTCCGCACGCGCAAATTCGCCGGCACGCATTGCGAGGCTCGCCGCTAGGTTCCTGCCGAGCGGATTACCCGGCGCCACGTCCAGAAACTGCCCCGTGTAGGTCTCGGCCAACACCTGGTTACCCTGCTGCGCATGAATCGCGGCGAGGTAGAACAGGGTCAGCGGGAAGCTGTTGCCCGCCCGGACGGCCTGCTCCAGCGCTTCCTTTGCCTCGTCGAGCTCGTTCTTCTGCAGGTGCAGCATGCCCTGCGCGAAAAACGTACCCGGATGCTTCGGTGCCAACTTCCTGAGCGCCGCGACGTCCTCGGCAGCCTTCCCGCTCTGCTGCAGTTGGATGCGCAGCAACGCGCGCTTCAGCCGGTCGCCGAAGTTGTTCGCGTCAGTCTCCAGCGACTTCGTGTATGCCTTTTCGGCCAGATCCGGATGCTGTTGCTGCTGCTCGAGATCCCCCAGCAGGCTCCAGGCGGGCGCGTATCCGGACTCACGCCCAACCACCTGCTCCAGGTCCTTGCGGCCCGCCTCCATCTGGCCGTTTGCGAGCAGCAAGCGCGCATGCGCGACACCGACGTAGGCCGAATTCGGGGCTAGCGTCACCGCCTGTTCGAGCCGCTTGCCGGCCTCCTCGAGCTCGCCCTTGCCGAGCAGCGCAAGCCCCTGTGCGGCCAGCACGGTTGCCTGGGCATCCGCCGGGAGGCCTTCCGAACCCAGGCTCATCAGTTCGTCATGCCTGCCGAGCGCGCCCTGCGCCTGGGCCAGCAACGGCAACACGTCGGCTCCCGGCGCACC
>CAZGQB010000183.1:0-4682 GCA_964527055.1 uncultured Sulfuritalea sp. | reverse complement strand
ACTCGAAGAACAGCACCTGGGCGCAGCCCTCGCCGGCGTAGATCTTGGCCGGCAGCGGCGTGGTGTTGGAAAATTCCAGGGTCACGTAGCCCTCCCATTCCGGCTCGAAGGGCGTCACGTTCACGATGATGCCGCAGCGCGCATAGGTACTCTTGCCGAGGCAGATGGTCAGGACGTTCCTCGGAATGCGGAAGTACTCGACGGTGCGCGCCAGGGCAAAGGAATTGGGCGGGATGATGCAGAAGTCGGCATTCACCTCGACGAAGGAGTTGGGGTCGAAATTCTTCGGGTCGACGATGGTGCTGTTGATGTTGGTGAACAACTTGAATTCGCGCGAGCAGCGGATGTCGTAGCCGTAGCTGGAGGTGCCGTAGGAAACGATCTTGTGGCCGTTGGCCTCGCGCACCTGGCCGGCCTCGAAGGGCTCGATCATCTTGTGCTGCTGCGCCATGCGGCGGATCCACTTGTCGGACTTGATGCTCATGGTTGATCCGGAGGGAAGGAATGCAGGGGAGCGCAGTATACGGCCTAAGTTTCCCGGCGGGAAACTTAGGCGTGGCCCATGTATTGCCCCCCACCCCTGTTCCACGGCCGGCCATGCAGGGCCGGCCGGCTTCGCGGGCGCGAAGCAGTGCTCCGCGAATTCCCCGCTTCGCCCCCTTCCCGGGGCGAGGGTCTTGATTGGCTCGCTACGCTCGAATTACCTGGAGGGCGGCCCTCGCGCCCGCCATCAAGCCAGCAGTAAGGCCAGGCGGGCGATGCCGGGCCCCGGGTCGTCGCGGCGGATACCCAGCAGCGGGATGCCGCCGACGTGGTTGGTCAGGCTGGCCAGCGTCGGGCCCAGCGCCACGCCGGAGCCTTCGCTCTCGTTTACCGCAATCGCGGCCACCGGCACGCCGGCGTGCGCCAGGCACTCCAGCGCAGTCAGCGTATGGCTCATGCTGCCCAGGTAGCTGCCGGTGACCAGCACGCAGGACAGGCCGCTGGCGGCGATCCAGTCGCGTACGGTATGGTGCTCGTCGAGCGGGACCATGACGCCGCCGACGCCCTCGACCAGCAGCGGGCCTGCGGCCTTTTCCGCCGCGCGGCGGGTAAACCCCACCAGGGCGTCGAAGGGAACCAGGCGGCCCTCGCGCGCCGACGCCATGTCCGGCGACAACGGCGCCGCGTAGCGCCAGGGTGCGATGGCGTCGAGCGCGCGCGCATCCACAGGCCGGCCCAGCGCCCCGAGCAAGGCTCCGGCATCGCCGGCCGCGGGATCCGCGGGGTCGAAGCCGGAGAGCACCGGCTTCAGCGCCTCGGGGCGCTTGCCTTGCTCGCGCCAGTGGCGCAGCAGCCCGCAGGCAAGCCAGGTCTTGCCGATGTCGGTACCGGTGCCGGTGATAAACTGCGCCCTCATTTTTCCCTCCGCCGCAGCATTCTAGCCGGCGCACCCGCCTCCCTCGACATGTCCGACTGGCTGACCCGGGGCCTCGACCACATCTGGCTGCCCTATACGCAAATGCAGACGGCGCCGGCGCCGCTGCCGGTGGTCGCCGCGCAGGGCGCGCGCATCCGCCTGGCCGACGGGCGCGAGCTGATCGACGGTATTTCCTCATGGTGGACCGCCTGCCACGGCTACAACCATCCGCACATCCGCCAGGCGGTCGAGGCGCAACTCGCCGTCCTGCCCCACGTCATGTTCGCGGGCCTGGTGCATGAGCCGGCGGCCCGGCTGGCGACACGGCTGGCAGCCCTGCTGCCGGGCGACCTCGAGCGTACTTTTTTCACCGAATCAGGTTCCGTGGCGGTCGAAGTCGCGCTGAAAATGGCGCTGCAGTACTGGCGCAACAAGGGACAGGCGGAAAAGCAGCGCATCGTGTATTTCCGCCACGGCTACCATGGCGACACCTTCGCCGCCATGGCGCTGTGCGATCCCGGGGAAGGCATGCACGCCCTGTTCGCGGGCAGCATGCCCGACCAGATCATGGCCGAACTGCCGGACACGCCGGACATGGCCGCGGCCTTCGACCGCGTGCTCGCCACCCATGCCGAGCGTATCGCCGCTGTCATTGTCGAACCGCTGGTACAGGGCGCCGGCGGCATGTGGATGCACGATGCCGCAACCCTGACCTGCATTGCCGACGCCTGCCGGCGCCATGATGTGCTGCTGATCGCCGACGAAATCATGACCGGATTCGGCCGCACCGGACAAATGTTCGCCTGCGAAGAGGCCGGCGTCATCCCGGACATCATCTGCCTGTCCAAGGCGCTCACCGGCGGTACCCTGCCGCTGGCCGCCACCGCGGCGCGACGCCATGTGTTCGCGGCCTTCCTGTCAGACGACCCTGCCGCCGCGCTGATGCACGGCCCCACTTACATGGCCAACGCCCTGGCCTGCGCCGCGGCCAATGCCTCGCTCGACCTCTTCGAGCAGGAGCCCAGGCTGGAACAGGTGGCGGCGATCGAGGCGCAACTGCGCGCGGAACTCCAACCCTGCCGCGCCATCGCCGGCGTCGCCAACGTGCGTGTCAAGGGCGCCATCGGCGCGGTGGCGCTGGCCGGGCGCGTCGACCTCGATACCCTGCGCCGGCGCCTCCCCGAGCTCGGCGTCTGGGTCCGTCCCTTCGGCCGCGTGGTCTACCTGATGCCGCCCTTCATCGTCACTCCCGGCGACGTGGCGACGCTTACCGGCGCCGTGCGCCGGGTGCTCGGCGAACGCGCCGCCACGCTGCCATGAAGCCGGCCTTCGACGCCCTGCTGCGCGGCGAGCTGGCCGAGCTCGACGCCGGGTCGCGACGGCGCCGCCTGCGCGCGCTCGACGCCGGCGACGGCGGCCTGCGCGATGCGCAGGGCCGGCGGCTGGTCGACGTTTCGTCAAACGACTACCTGGGTCTCTCGCAGCATCCGCTGCCCAAGGCGCGCGCCGCCGAATGGGCGCAGCGCCATGGCGCCGGCGCGCCGGCCTCGCGCCTGGTGACCGGCACGCGCGGGATCACGCTGGCGGTAGAGCAACGCCTCGCCGCCTTCAAGGGCCGCGAAGCGGCGCTGCTGTTTTCCAGCGGCTTCCAGGCCAACGCCACGGTGATTCCGGCGTTGGCGCGGCTCGGCGAAAAAGTCGGCGCTGGCAACACGGCAAATGCGGCGACGATTTTCAGCGACGAACTCAACCACGCCAGCATCATCCACGGCGCGCGCGCCGCGCGCTGCAAGGTCGAGGTCTTCCGCCACAACGACGTCGACCAGCTCGATGCCCTGCTCGCCGCGCGCCCCGGGCGCAAGCTGATCGTCACCGAGTCGGTGTTCAGCATGGACGGCGACCGCGCCGACCTGGCGGCGCTGGAAGGCATCGCGCAACGCCACGGCGCCCTGCTGTATGTCGACGATGCCCATGCCGCGGGCATCCTCGGGCCGCAGGGGCGCGGCCTGGCCGCCGAGCGGCACGGCGTGGACGTGGTGATGGGCACGCTGGGCAAGGCCTTCGGTGCCTTCGGCGCCTATGTCGCCGGTTCGCGCGCGCTGATCGACTGGCTGGTGAACCGCTGCGGCGGCTTCATCTTCACCACGGCGCTGCCACCGCCGGTGCTGGGCGCGGTGGATGCCGCACTGGACTTGATACCGGGGATGGACGCCGAGCGCGCGCGGGTCGCCGCCAACGCGCAGCGCCTGCGCGAGGCGCTTTCCGAGCTCGGCATTTCGACGCTGGAGTCGACGACGCAGATCGTGCCGGCGGTAATCGGCGCCGAGGCCGACACCCTGGCGGCGGCGGCGCGGCTCGAAGCCGGGGGCTTCCTCGCCGTTGCGATCCGGCCACCGACCGTGGCGCCCGGCAGCAGCCGCCTGCGCTTTGCCATCAACAGCGAGCTGGGCGATGCGGAGATGGCGCGGCTGATCGAGGCGCTGCAAACCCTCTGATCAGGTGTTCATCACCTTGATCGACGGGAACTTGCTGCTGTGGTCCTTGGCCTTCTCGGCGATCTTGACCGCGATGCGGCGCGCGATGGTCTTGTAGATCACCGTGGCCGGGCCGTCCGGATCGGCCTCGACGGTCGGCTTGCCGCCGTCCATCTGCTCGCGGATGGCCATCGCCAGCGGCAGGGCGCCGAGCATCTCGACCTCGTAGTCCTTCGCCATGCGGTCGCCGCCGCCGGAACCGAAAATGTGTTCGGCGTGGCCGCACTTGGAGCAGATGTGGATGCTCATGTTCTCGATGATGCCGAGGATCGGAATGCCGACCTTCTCGAACATCTTGAGGCCCTTCCTGGCGTCGAGCAGGGCGATGTCCTGCGGCGTGGTGACGATCACCGCGCCGGTCACCGGCACCTGCTGCGCCAGCGTGAGCTGGATGTCGCCGGTGCCGGGCGGCATGTCGATCACCAGGTAGTCGACATCGCGCCAGCGCGTCTCGGTCAGCAGTTGCGTCAGGGCCTGGGTCACCATCGGGCCGCGCCAGACCATGGGCTGCTCGGGATCGATCAGGAAACCGATCGACATCGCCTGGATGCCGTGCGCATCCATCGGCTCCAGGCTCTTGCCGTCGGCCGACTCGGGCCGGCCGGTGGGAATGCCGAGCATGGTCGGCAGCGAGGGTCCGTAGATGTCGGCGTCGAGCAGGCCCACCGTGGCGCCTTCGGCGGCCAGCGCCAGGGCCAGGTTGACGGCGGTGGTCGACTTGCCGACGCCGCCCTTGCCGCTGGCCACGG
>CAZGQB010000182.1:0-4714 GCA_964527055.1 uncultured Sulfuritalea sp. | reverse complement strand
GCCAGTTGCGGCGACTGGGTGCGCACCTTCATGCCGGCTTCGGCCGGTGTGGTGCAGGAGGACGGGTAGCCCTTGCGGCCCTCGATCTCGACCAGGCAGAGGCGGCAGGAGCCGAAGGGTTTGAGGATGTCGGTGGCGCAGAGCTTGGGGATCATCACGCCGGCTTCGGCGGCGGCGCGCAGCAGCGAAGTGCCGGCCGGCACGCTGATCGCGATGCCGTCGATCTCCAACGTCACCGTGTCGCCGGCGCCGACTATTGGCGGTGTGCCAAAATTGACCTCTTGCGGAGCGTTCATGCGCATTTACCTCCGAAGTCCTCCGGAAATTGATTCAGCGCCGACAGCACCGGAATCGGCGTCATGCTGCCCATGGCGCACAGCGAGCCCTGGGTCATGGTCTCGCAAAGTTCCTGGAGCAATTCGATCTGCTCATGCTGCCCGGCACGGATGCGGTCGATGACTTCGACGCCGCGCGTCGAGCCGATGCGGCAGGGCGTGCATTTGCCGCAGGATTCGATGGCGCAGAACTTCATCGCATAGCGCGCCTGCCTGGCCAAATCCACCGTATCGTCGAACGCCACGATGCCGCCGTGGCCGAGCCCGGCACCGATGGTGGCGAAGGCCTCGTAGTCGAGCACGGTGTCGAACTGCGCGGCCGGCAGGTAGGCGCCCAGCGGCCCCCCGACCTGCACCGCGCGCAGCGGCCGGCCGGAGCGCGAACCGCCGCCGAAGTCGTAGAGCAGCTCGCGCAGCGTAAGGCCGAAGGGAATTTCGACCAGGCCGCCGTACTTAATGTTACCGGCCAGCTGGAAGGGCAGCGTGCCGCGCGAACGGCCGCAGCCCAGGTCGCGGTACGCCGCCGCGCCCTGCGCCAGGATGTCGGGCACGCTGGCGAAGGTAATCAGGTTGTTGATCACCGTCGGCTGCCTGAACAGGCCGGCAACCGCCGGCAGCGGCGGCTTGGCGCGAACGATGCCGCGCTTGCCTTCGATGCTTTCCAGCATCGCGGTTTCCTCGCCGCAGACATAGGAGCCGGCGCCTACGCGCACTTCGATCGTGAATTTGCCGAGGAAGTCCCCGGCTCCGGCCAGAGCCGCTTCGAGTGCCGCAACCGCGTGCGGATACTCGGAGCGGACGTAGATGTAGCCTTGCGATGCGCCAACCGCGAGGCCGGCGATGGCCATGCCTTCGAGCAGGCAGTAGGGGTCGCCCTCCATCAGCATGCGGTCGGAGAAGGTCCCGGAATCGCCCTCGTCGGCGTTGCAGACGATGTATTTCTGCGCCGCCGCGGTGGCGAGCGCGGTCTGCCATTTGATGCCGGCGGGAAAGGCAGCGCCGCCGCGGCCGCGCAGACCCGACTCGGTCACGGCGCGGACGATTTCGGCCGGCGCCATGGCCCGCGCGCGGCGCAAGCCCTCACCGCCGCCGCGCGCGACGTAGTCGGCCAGCGAACGCGGATCGACGACGCCGACGCGCCGGCAAACCAGGCGCTGCTGGCGCGCCAGCCAGGGAATCCCTTCGGTCGGACCGAGGCATAGCGCATGGACGCCGCCGGTCAGGAAACCCGCGGCGAACAGCCCGGGCACCTCGGCCGGCACGACCGGCCCGTAGGCGATGCGACCCTGCGGCGTGGCGACTTCGACCAGCGGCTCCTGCCAGACCATGCCGCGCGAGCCATTGCGCACCAGCTTGATGGCAATGCCGCGCTGTGCGGCTTCTTTGCTGATGGCCGCGGCAACGGCATCGGCACCGAGGGCCAGAGCCGCGGCATCGCCCGGAACGTAAATCACGGGGATCATGGCGCAGCCTCCAGGGCCGCGATCAGCGCATCGAATTTTTCGGGCGTGACCCGCGCGTGCAGCGTCGTTTCGTCGACCTGCAGCGAGGGGCCGCAGGCGCAAAGCCCGAGGCAATACACCGGCTCCAGCGTCACGTCGCTGCCGGCCAGGCGCGTCCGGGCATGCTCGGCCAGCGCTTCGCCGCCGACGGCCTGGCAGGCCTCGGCGCAGCAGACGCGAACCACGTGGCGACCCGGCGGCGTCTGGCGAAAGTGGGCGTAGTAGCTGATCACGCCATGCACTTCGGCACGCGACAGATTCAGCGCCTGCGCGATCGGCGGCACGACCTCGGGCGGGATGTGGCCCATCACGTCCTGGATTGCGTGCAGCATGGGCAGCAGCGCGCCGGGCAGGCCGCGTTTTGACTCGATGATGCGGGCGATGGCGTCAGCGCTTTTCATGCCGCTTTGTACTCCGCCTGCGGCAAAAGTGAAAGCGGGAAAATCCGAAGGCCTATGCGGGTTTCTCGAACGTCTCGGCCAACGCCCTGGCCTCGGCGACCAGGGAGGCCACCATCGGCGGCTGTGGCTCGCGCGCCAGGGTGACGAGGCCCGTGGCCCAATCGACGGCCGGCTCGACCAGTTCGATGGCGATCACCCCGGGCGGCGTGCCGACCTGCTCCAGCACGCTGCGCGGCACGATCGACGACCAGTGGCCGGAACCGACATGGGCCAGGATGCTGACGATGGAATTGGTTTCCAGCATCGCCGTAACGTCAGCGCCGACTTTTGAAAACACCGAGTCGATGGTCTTGCGATTCTGCATGTCCGGCGTCAGCAGGCACAAGGGCACCGTCGCCGCCTCGGCCCAACTCACGGTCTCGCGACCGGAAAAACGCCCGTCGGCACCGGTCAGCAGGACATGCTGCTCGTGCCAGATGGGTACGATGTCGAGTCCGGGAACCTGCGCCGACTCGACATAGACGATGCCGGCATCGAGCTCGAAGCGGCGCAGCCGCGCCAGGATTTCGTCGGTGGCCAGCGACAGCACCTCGGCCGTGACCCGGGGATGGCGACGGGCGAACGAAGCGGTGAGTGCGGCGACAACGGTCAGCGCGGTCGGAATCACGCCCAGCCGCAGGCGGCCGATAAGGCCGTCACGCAGCGTCGCCAGTTCCTGCTTGAGGCCCTCGGCGCTGGCGGCCATGCGCTGGGCGTATTCGACCACGCTGCGCCCCTCGGGCGTCAGCCCGGCGAACTGCTTGCCGCGTTCGACCACGGCGACGCCGAGTTCGGTTTCCAGGTCGCGGATCGCTGCCGACAGCGTCGAGGGCGAGACATGGCAGGCCGCCGCGGCGCGGCCGAAGTGCTTTTCGCGCGCCAGGGCAATCAGGTAAAGGTATTTGCGGGAAATCATTCGGCGCGACGATCAGGTGCCGGCCGCCGAGTTGGTGCTTTCCCGCTACGCAGGGAAGAATGTTCCCCGCAAATCGTCTCAGCGCTCCAGCAAGCCGAGTTTTCCGGACTTTCCGGCCCACTCGTCGGCATCGGCCGGCGGCTCCTTGCGCTCGATGATGACCGGCCAGGCCTTGGTCAGTTCGGCGTTCAGTGCGATGCAGTGTTCCTGCCCGGCCGGAACATCATCCTCGGCAAAGATGGCCTCGACCGGACACTCGGCGACACACAGGGTGCAGTCGATGCATTCCTCGGGATCGATCACGAGGAAGTTCGGCCCCTCGTGGAAACAATCCACTGGGCAAACGTCAACGCAGTCCGTGTATTTGCACTTGATGCAGGATTCGGTAACGACGTAGGTCATGTTCTGGCTCCGGTTCGAACCGGCAATTTACCATCGCCGCGCCGGATTGGCACAAGGCAGAGTTCGCCACGGCGGAAAATTTTTGCTAGGATGCAGCCCTGCATGCGACAAGGTCGCAGCAAATCATCGCGCCCTCCGGTCCCCTGCGGGAACGCCGGAACGCAGACACTCCCAGAGGAATTCATGAGCGAACACATTCACCACGTCACCGACAGCACTTTCAAGGCGGAAGTGCTCGATTCCGCCCTCCCCACGCTGGTCGACTTCTGGGCCGAATGGTGCGGCCCCTGCAAGATGATCGCCCCGATCCTCGATGAAGTGGCCAGGGACTATTCGGGCCGGTTGCGCGTGACCAAGCTCAACATCGACGACAACCCCAAGGTGCCGGGCGAATACGGCATCCGCGGCATCCCGACCCTGCTTTTGTTCAAGGGCGGCAGCGTCGAGGCGCAAAAAGTCGGCGCCCTGTCGAAGTCCCAACTCACCGCATTCATTGACAGCAATCTCTGATCCCGTTACATTTCGGCCCGGAGCCTGATTCCGGGCCGCAGCAAAGCAAGACAGGCGCCCACGCCCTCATGGCGCCAATCCGGTTTCCTTCCCGATCGAATTCTTCCTGAATTCATCCCCTACGTTTCCCTCTGTTCCGGCCCAATCCGCCGGGAATCCCGCGCAGGTAGTCCATGCACTTATCCGAGCTCAAAGCCCATCACGTCAGCCAGCTGCTGGAGATGGCGGCCGCCAACAACATCGAGAACGCCAACCGGCTACGCAAGCAGGACCTGATGTATGCGTTGTTGAAGAACGAAGCCCGCAAGGGCGAAACCATCTTCGGCGACGGCGTCCTCGAAATCCTGCCCGACGGCTTCGGCTTCCTGCGCGCGCCCGAGTGTTCCTACCTGGCCAGCACCGACGACATCTATATCAGCCCGAGCCAGGTGCGCCGCTTCAACCTGCGCTCCGGCGACACCATCGAGGGCGAGATCCGCGCGCCCAAGGAAGGCGAGCGCTACTTCGCCCTGGTCAAGGTCGACCGCGTCAATGGCGAGTCGCCGGAGGCCTCCAAGCACAAGATCCTGTTCGAGAACCTGACGCCGCTGCACCCGACCGAGCACATGC
>CAZGQB010000181.1:0-4721 GCA_964527055.1 uncultured Sulfuritalea sp. | reverse complement strand
GAATAGTCGATCCCGGCCTGGCGGAAAGATTCGGCTGGAGCGACCTTGGCTACCAGGGAGGGCAACTCATCAGGCGATGCCGTGACCTCCAGTTCCGCCTTGAGTGGCTGGCCCATAACCGAAAGCACGGTCATCTTTCCCAACCCGGCGGCATAGGATGCCAGGGGCAGGACCGCTAAGGCCGCCGCAATCACGGTGGCTTTGAAACGATTTCGCTTGTCTGTATTGGGCACGGCAACTCCCGACGGGCTTTTTATCATGTCATCAAAACCAAATGTTCGCGAAGGCTTGGGCCGGACTGGCGCCACCGGACCGATGAACCAATGCCAGCCCGGGAACCGCTGCCTTGCTGCTCCGCAGACGATGGACCCAAGCCCCAACCGTCTGCGGCGCCAAGTAGGTACTGGTAACTAAAATAACATCATGATGTTAGCGATGCAAGCTCAACCTTCCCATTACATTCAGGCCGCATCCGTGGCGCGACATCAATGCAACAGGATGCGCAGCATCCTGCGCAAGGGTTCCGCCGCACCCCAAAGCAGTTGATCGCCAACGGTAAATGCCGACAGGTACTGGGGCCCCATGGACAGTTTGCGCAATCGTCCGAGCGGTACGCTCATGGTCCCGGTGACGGCCGTCGGCGTCAGTTCCCTGAGTGTTACATCCCGCTGATTCGGAATGACTTTTACCCATTCGTTATGGGCTGCGAGGATGCCGCTGATTTCATCGAGCGGCACATCCTGCGTCAGCTTGATGGTAATGGCCTGGGAATGGCAGCGCATGGCGCCGATGCGCACACACAGTCCATCCACCGGAATCGGCGTTGCCGAGCGGCCGAGGATCTTGTTGGTTTCGGCCTGCCCCTTCCACTCCTCGCGGCTCTGGCCGTTGCCAAGGTCCTTGTCGATCCACGGAATCAGCGAGCCGGCCAGCGGCACGCCGAAGTTGGCCGTCGGGAAGTTCTCGTCGCGCAGGATGCCCGCGACCTCGCGGTCGATGTCGAGGATTGCCGAAGCAGGATCATCGAGCAGGCCCTTCACCACCCGGTGCGCCTCGCCCATCTGCGACAGCAGCTCGCGCATGTTCTGCGCTCCGGCGCCGGAAGCCGCCTGGTAAGTCATGGAAGTCATCCACTCGATCAGCCCAGCCTTGAACAAGCCACCCAGCGCCATCATCATCAGGCTGACCGTGCAGTTGCCGCCGATCCAGTTCCGGCCGCCCTTCGCCAGCGCATCCTTGATCACGTCCATATTCACAGGATCGAGGATGATCACGCAGTCGTCTTTCATGCGCAGGCTCGAGGCCGCATCGATCCAGTGGCCCTTCCAGCCGGCTTCGCGCAGCCTGGGGAAGACTTCGTTGGTGTAGTCCCCGCCCTGGCAGCTGATGATGATGTCGAGCGACTTCAGCTCGTCGATGTTCTTCGCGTCCTTGAGCGCTGGCGCCCCGGCAGCGAAGCCGGGCGCCTTGCCGCCGACATTGGAAGTGGTGAAGAACACGGGCTCGATATGGGCGAAGTCATCCTCTTCGCGCATGCGCTGCATCAGCACGGATCCCACCATGCCCCGCCAACCGACCAGACCTACACGCTTCATGATTGCTTTCTCTTTCCCGTTTTACAGCGCCGCGAGCACCGCGTCGCCCATTTGCCTGGTTCCCACCCGCGTCGTGCCGGGTTCGTAAATGTCGCCGGTACGCAGACCCTGCGCCAGGACTTTCTTCACGGCCGCCTCGATGCGCTGCGCGGCCGCTTCATTGGCGAAAGTGTAGCGCAGCATCATGGCCACGGAAAGGATCGTCGCCAGCGGGTTGGCCACGCCCTTGCCCGCGATGTCCGGCGCGGAGCCGTGCGAAGGCTCGTAAAGGCCCTTGTTGTTCTCGTCCAGCGAGGCCGAGGGCAGCATGCCGATCGACCCGGTCAGCATCGAGGCTTCGTCGGAAAGGATGTCGCCGAACATGTTGCCGGTGACCATGACATCGAACTGCTTGGGGTTCTTCACCAGCTGCATTGCTGCATTGTCCACCAGCATGTGGCTGAGTTCGACGTCCGGGTACTCCCTTGCCGTCTCGATCGCCACGTCGCGCCAGAGCTGGGTGCATTCCAGCACGTTCATCTTGTCCACCGAGCAGACCTTCTTGTTGCGTTTGCGTGCCGCATCGAAGGCAACGCGCAGGATGCGGCGGATCTCGCTCTCCGTGTAATGCATGGTGTTGAAGCCGAAGCGCTGCTTCTGCCCGTCGACCTCGCGCAGCTCGATGCCGCGCGGTTGGCCGAAGTAGATGTCGCCGGTCAGCTCGCGCACGATCAGGATGTCCAGCCCGGCCACGACCTCCGGCTTCAAGGTCGAGGCATTGGCCAGTTCCGGATACAGGATCGCCGGGCGCAGGTTGGCAAAGAGTCCGAGTTGCTTGCGGATACCCAGCAGGCCGCGCTCCGGCCGCTGCTCGCGCGGATTGTTGTCCCACTGCGGACCGCCGACGGCGCCGAGCAGGACGGCATCGGCCGCCTGCGCGAGTTTCTGTGTCGCATCGGGATAAGGGCTGCCGGTGGCATCCACCGCGCAACCGCCCAGCAGCGCTTCTTCCATTTCAATCTTGAGGTCGAGCGCCTTCAGCACGCGCACGGCCTCGGCCATGATTTCCGGCCCTATGCCATCTCCGGGCAGAACGCAGATTTTCATTGGGAATCCTTCAGGAAAACAGCCAGGGCTGCTCGACGCGGCGCCGCGCCTCGAACTCGCGTATCTTTTCCGCATGACGCAGGGTCAGGCCGATGTCATCCCAGCCGTTGAGCATGCACTCCTTGCGGAAGGCATCGACCTCGAAGCGCATCGCGTGGCCGTCGGGCCGCACGACCAGTTGCGCGGGAAGGTCGATGGTCAGGCGATAGCCCGGCGTATGCTCGGTGAGGCCGAACAATGCGTCGATTTCGGCCTTGGGCAGCACGATGGGCAGCAAGCCGTTCTTGAAGCAGTTGTTGTAAAAGATGTCGGCAAAGGATTCGCCGACGATGGCGCGAAAGCCGAAGTCGTACAGCGCCCACGGCGCGTGCTCGCGCGACGAGCCGCAGCCGAAGTTGCTGCGCGCCAGCAGGATCCAAGCACCCTGATAACGCTCCTGGTTGAGGACGAATGCAGGGTTCTTCACCCGTTTGGCGCAATCCTGGCCGGGTTCGCCATGATCCATGTAGCGCCATTCGTCAAAGGCGTTGGGACCGAAACCGGAGCGCTTGATCGACTTGAGGAACTGTTTGGGGATGATGGCGTCGGTATCGACGTTGGCGCGATCAAGCGGGGCCACCAAGCCATCCAGCTTGACGAACTTCTCCATTACTTGGCAGCCTTCTCGATGGCCTCGCCACCCTTCTTGACGTCCTTGCCGATACCCTCCACGGTATTGCAGGCGGACAGCGCCAGCATCGTGACGAAAGCGACAAACACTCGAAACATGGACTTCTCCTTATGACAATTCACGAACATCGGCAAAGCGGCCGGCTATCGCCGCCGCGGCCGCCATCGCCGGACTGACGAGGTGGGTGCGGCCGCCGGCGCCCTGCCGCCCCTCGAAATTGCGGTTGGAGGTCGAAGCGCAACGCTCGCCGGGATTCAGGCGGTCGTCGTTCATCGCCAGGCACATGGAACAACCGGGTTGTCGCCACTCGAAGCCGGCGGCGATGAAAATCTTGTCCAGGCCCTCGGCCTCGGCCTGCGCCTTGATCAATCCTGAGCCCGGCACTACCAACGCCAGCTTCACATTGGGGGCAATCCTGCGTCCCCTGGCCACCGCCGCCGCCGCGCGCAGGTCCTCGATGCGGGAATTGGTGCAGGAACCGATGAAGACCTTGTCGATCCGGATCTGGTCGATCCGCATGCGCGGCGTCAGCCCCATGTACTGCAGCGCCCGGGCGACGCCTTCGCTCTTGACCGGATCGCTGAAATCCTCGGGCGCCGGCACCGTGCCGTCGATGCCGGTGACCATCTCCGGCGACGTGCCCCAGGTGACCTGCGGCGCGATGGCCGCGGCGTCGATGTCGATCACCGCGTCGAAGCGGGCGTCGGCATCCGACACCAGCGTACGCCAGCAGGCTGCCGCCTTTTCCCAGTCCTCGCCCCTGGGCGCAAAGCTGCGACCCTTGAGGTAGGCGATGGTCGTCTCGTCCGCGGCGACGAAGCCGACACGGGCGCCGGCTTCGATCGCCATGTTGCACACCGTCATGCGCCCCTCCATCGACAGGCCGCGGATCGCGGAGCCGCCGAATTCGATCGCGTAACCGGTGCCGCCGGCGGTACCGATGCGGCCGATCAGGGCCAGCACGAGGTCCTTCGCCGTAACGCCGGCGCCGACTTTTCCCTCGAAACGCACCAGCATGGTCTTCGACTTCTTCTGCAGCAGGCACTGCGTCGCCAGCACGTGCTCGACCTCGGAGGTGCCGATGCCGTGGGCCAGGCAGGCGAAGGCGCCGTGGGTCGAGGTGTGCGAATCGCCGCAGACCACGGTCATGCCGGGCAGCGTGGCGCCGTTCTCGGGACCGACGACATGGACGATGCCCTGGCGCTTGTCCCTGAACGGAAAATAGGCCAGCGCGCCGACTTCGCGGATGTTGGCATCCAGCGTCTCGACCTGCTGGCGCGAGATCGGGTCGGTGATGCCATGCTCCCAATGCGACGTCGGCGTGTTGTGGTCGGCCGTGGCGACGATCGACGACACGCGCCAGGGCTTGC
>CAZGQB010000180.1:0-4723 GCA_964527055.1 uncultured Sulfuritalea sp. | reverse complement strand
CTCATCAGCATGCCGAAGGCGCACAGCACGGAGGATTCGCGCGGCACGATCTGCAACGGGATTTCGAGTTCGCTGCAGATCAGGCAGGAATGGATCGGGCCGGCGCCGCCGGCCGGGATGAAGGGGAATTCGCGCGGGTCGAAGCCGCGCTTGATGGTGACTTCGCGCACGCCCTGCGCCATGTTGTTGCAGGCGACGCGGTACATGCCGGCCGCGGCCTCCTCGACCGAAAGCCCCATCGGTTTGGCGATGTGCTCCTCGATCGCGGCGCGCGCCGCGGCGGCGTCGAGCTTCATCCTGCCGCCGGCGAAGAAACCGGGGTCGAGGTAGCCCAGCACCACGTTGGCGTCGGTGGTCGCCGGCAGCTTGCCGCCCTTGCTGTAGCAGGCCGGGCCGGGATCGGCGCCGGCGCTTTGCGGGCCCATGCGCAGCATGCCGCCTTCGTCGAGCCAGCCGATCGAGCCGCCGCCGGCGCCGATGGTGTGGATGTCGAGCATCGGCAGGGCGATCTTGTGGCGGGCGATCTCGCCGTCGTTCTTGATCATCGGCGCATCCACCGCGACCGATGCTTCAAAACTGGTGCCGCCCATGTCGGTGGTGATGCACTTGTTCTGGCCGTGCAGGCGCACGTAGAACAACCCGGCGCCGGGGCCGCCGGCGGGGCCGGAGAGCAGCGTCAGGGCGGCCTTCTCGCGCGCGAGCTGGGGCGTGATGACGCCACCGTTGGATTGCATGATCAAGAGCAGGTTCTTGAAGCCGATGCCCTTGAGCCGGCCGACCAGCTGGTCGAGGTAGTGGTTGAGCTTGGGGCCGACGTAGGAATTCAGCGCCGTGGTGCTGACGCGCTCGTAGAAGCGGATCGAAGGCAGCAGGTCGGTGGACACCGAGAGGTAGGCGCCGGGCATTTCATGTTTCACCAGTTCCGCCGCCGCCTGCTCGTGGGCCGGATTGGCGAAGGAATTCATGAAGCAGATCGACACCGCCTGCACGCCTTCCTGCTTGAACAGGGCGATTGCCTGCTTGATCTGCGCCAGGTCGAGTGGCGTGGTTTCCTTGCCGCCACGATCCAGCCGTCCCGTGATGCCGGCGCGCAGGTAGCGCGGCACCAGCGGCTTCACATTGGTGTAGCGGTTGTTGTACTGCTCCTCGCGGATGCCGCGGCGCATTTCCAGGGCGTCCCGCACGCCCTCGGTGGTCAGCAGGCCGCACCTGGCGCCGGTGCCGGTCAGCGTGGCGTTGGTGGTCACCGTGGTGCCATGCACGATGGTGTCGATGGTCGGCGCGAAGGCTTCGAGCGTCAGCGGCGGATTCATGCTCGCCGCAATGTCGGTCAGGCCATTGACCACGGCGATCGACGGGTCGGACGGAGTCGACAGCGTCTTGAAGATCGCCGGCTCGGCGTCGTCGCGCGTGACGACGAAGTCGGTGAAGGTGCCGCCGACGTCGATTCCGATCTTGAGTGCCATGGGCTGTGCTCCGTGTCTGTTGTGTTGGTGATCAGTCGCCATGCGCGACCAGCTTGCGCACGTCTTCCTTGCGAACCTTGCCCAGGGCGGTTTTCGGCAGCTGGTCGACGACGACGACTTCCTTGGGATGCTTGAAGCGGGCGATGCGGCCTTCCAGCAGTTGCAACACCTGTGCGCTGCTGATGGCGTGGTCGGCCTTCGGCACCACCACGGCGACCACGATCTCGCCCCAGCGCGCGTCGGGGCGGCCGATCACCGAGGCTTCGGCGATGTCCGGCGATTCGATCAGCAGGTTTTCGATCTCCGCCGGGTAGATGTTCTCGCCGCCGGAAATGATCATTTCCTTGCTGCGGCCGTCGACGTAGAGGTAGCCTTCCTCGTCCTGATGGCCCATGTCGCCGCTGTGGTACCAGCCGTCGACCAGCACCGCGGCGGTGGCCTGCGGCGCCTGCCAGTAGCCGCTCATGACGTTGTCGCCCTTGATCAGGATTTCGCCCGTGGTCCCTGGTTGCACGTCGGCGCCCTGGTTGTCGACGATGCGCAGCCGGCAGTGCGCCGCCGCCTTGCCGGTCGAGCCGACCTTGCGCATGGCGTCGCCGGCCTTCAGGTACGCCGCGATCGGGCAGGTTTCGGTGGAGCCATAGACCTGTACCAGCGGCACCCCCTTGGCATGCACGGCGTGGATCACGTGGCGCGGCACGATGGTCGAGCCGGTGGTGATCATGCGCAGGCTCGAAAAGTCGGCGCCGGACCAGCGGCGATGCGCCATCATCATGTCCAGCTGGGCCGGCACCAGCACGGTGAGCGTGATGCCATCGCGCTCGATGGCGTCGAAGGTGGCATCGGCATCGAACCTGGGGTGCAGCACCACCGTGCAGCCGGCGCGCAGGGCGGGAGTGGTCTGGTTGTTGAGTCCGCCGACATGGAACAGCGGCAGCGTGGTGAGGATCACGTCGTCGGCCGTCAGGTCATGCATGTCGGTGCTGTTGTCGGCATTGCATTCCAGCGCCCGCTGCGTCAGCAGCACGCCCTTGGGCTTGCCGGTGGAGCCGGAGGTGTAGCAGATCAGCAGCGGCGTGTCTTCGCCGACCTGCGGATCGTGCACCGGCGGCGTGCCTCGCGCGCAGAAGTCGTCCCAGGCCAGCCAGCCGGGCGACGAGCCGCTGCAGGCGACCAGCGTGATGCCGGCCAGCGCGTCGCCGATGGCGGCGGTCTGGGCCAGGAATCCGGCTTCGACGATCAGTACCTGCGGCGGGCAGTCGCGCAGCATCTGTCCGTGCTCGGGCGCCGCCAGCCGCCAGTTGAGCGGCATGAACAGCGCGCCCAGCCGTGCGCAGGAAAAGAACAGGGCCAGCATTTCCGGGCTGTTGAAGCCGAGGAAGGCGACGCACTTGCCGCGCCCGACGCCGGCCGCGGCCAGCGCCGCGGCGAGCCTGTCGACCTGCTGCGCCAGTTGCGCGCAGGAAATCTCGCAACCCGGAAAGCGAATGGCCGCCTTGTCGGGCGTCAGCCCGGCGTTGCGCGCTATCCAGTTGCCCGGGTTCATGTCGCTACGCTGCGTCGCCGACTTCGAGGACCACGGCCATCGCCGTGTCGCCGGCGGCGCAGCCGGTGAACAGGCCGAAGCCGCCGCCCCTGAGGGCCAGTTCCTCGATCAGTTCGATGATCGAGCGCGTGCCCATCGGCGCCTGCGGATGGCCCCAGACCAGCGAACAGCCGTAGTTGTTCATAGCGTTGAGGTCGGCGCCGGTCTGCCGGGCAAAGAAGATGTCGTTGGCGGCAAAGGGGTTGTGGGTCTTGATCGCGGCCATCTGGGCGATGCTGCGTCCGGCCTGCTGCAGCGCGCGCTGCGCCGCCGGCAGCATCGCCTCCGGCATGTAGGCCAGCGCCGCGCGCGCCAGGCCGAAGCCATGCAGGCGGATGGCGATCTTCGGGTTGGCGGAAAGTTCCCGCGCCCTGTCGCGCGTGGTGACGACGATCGCCGCGTTGCCGTCGGCCGGGTGCGTCTGGGCGCCGAAGGTGACCACGCCGCCGGGCATCACCGGCTTGAGTTTGGCCAGGCCCTCGGGCGTCGACTGCGACACGCCCTCGTCGCCGGTCATGCTGTTGGCGACCTTCTTGTAATTGGGGGTAGGCACGTCGAAGGGCAGGGTCATGAAGCGCCGGAGGAAGGCCGAGTCGTTTTCCAGCGACATCCGGTATTGTTCTTCGCGCCGCAGCACCAGTTCGTGCTGCTCGGCGGTGCCGATGCCGTGCCTGGCGGCGACGTTTTCCGCCGTCTGCAGCATGGTGTGGCCGCCGAGCGGGTCGCAGTTGAAGTTCTCCATCACCCAGTCTTCGGCCGTGCCGGTACCGCCGGCGCCGCGCGGATTGGGGTAATAGATGTGCGGCCCGTTCGAGGTGCGGTCGCAATTGATCGCCAGGGCGGTGGTGGCCATGCCGGCTTCGACTTCCTGCGTCGCGGCGAGCAGGGTGCGCACGCCGGTGGCGCAGGCCTGCATCAGCGTCGGGCCGCCGGCATTGGCGGCGCCGATCATGCCGGTGAGCCAGGGCAGGCCGTAGAAGGCGTGTTTTTGCGGCACCGAAAGTCCCAGCGCGCCGTAGTCGAAGCGCGTCGGGTCGATCCCGCGTTTGGCCAGTTCCGCCTTTGCCACGTGGGCGGCGAACTCGATGCTGTGCAGGTTGGCGAAACTGCCCTGCCAGCGGGCGAAGGGGGTGCTCCAGTAGGCGCCGTAGGGAATTTCTGCCTTGTAATCCATGGTGATGTCCGGTTGATCAGCTGCTGCGTGGTTTCGTTGCTGGGCATCCGCGCCGGCCCGGAGGCGGACACGGACGCATCAGGCCCTGGCGTTGCGCCTGGTCGCCGGCGCCTCGCCGGCGGGTGTCGGCTGCAGGGCGCTTTCGGCGGCCTTGTCCTTCTCGATCTGTTCGATGGCCTTGACGAGGTAGTGCCTGGCGGCTTCGAGGTGCTTGTGCATGGCGGTCGCGGCCGCCTCGGCGTCACGCTTGCGGAAGGCGGCGTGGATCGTCTTCATCCCGTTCAGCGCCGCCTTGCGCGCGGCGGCGTCGCCGAGCGTCAGCACCCGCAGGAAGCGGACATGGCCGACGTACTGGTCGAGCAGCTTGGACATGCGCCGGTTGGGCACCAGGGCGCGCCAGGCGTGGTGGAAGCGGCTGTTGGCTTCGAGGTAGGCGCGAAAGTCACCGCTCTTCTCGGCGGCCACGGCCTCATCGACCGCCGCGGTCATGCTCGCCAG
>CAZGQB010000179.1:0-4727 GCA_964527055.1 uncultured Sulfuritalea sp. | reverse complement strand
GAACCATTCCCGCATCAGCGCGGTTTCGCGTTCGATGATGATGGCGAGGAATTCGTCGGCGCCCTTCATCTCGCTGAAGGCGTCGAAGCCGCGCTGCAGGAAGGAGTGCAGTTCGCCCAGGCCGGCGAGGTGCGCGGGGCCGTGCATCAGGCTGAGCGAGACGCGGATCAGCGGCATCCGGGTCAGGCGATCCAGGGTCTTTCCGATCCTGTCGATCAGGGCGATCTGCAGTTCGCGGTCGGCGCGCCGGCCGCAGGCGCGGTAGGCGGCGGCATAGCTTTGCCAGTCGATGCTCCGGATCCGTCCGGCCTTGCGCAGGGCCAGCACCATGTCGGTGTCGAGCGATTCCGACAGCGCGTCCATCCTGACCGCCTCCAGCAGGGTCAGCAGCGCGCGTTGCGGCAGCACACGGACCATGACGGGAACGACGCGCGCCAACTCCTCGTCGCGACTGCGGAAATCCTTGGGGCCATATAGATCGCTGAGGAAGAACCCCGCCGCCGGCCGGTAACGCTCGCTGGCGAGCAGATCGGCATGGGTGCGCGCCAGCCGTTCCGCCTGCCATTGCTTGAGCAGCGGATAATCCTCGGCGGCCGGGTCGGCCGCACGCGCGGCGCGCAGCTCGCACACTCCGACAATGCTGGTGGCAAGTTCGCGTCCGATCGAGTCCTTGTCGAGGTCATCGTCCATTTACGCCAATTATCCGTCCGCGCCGTGCGGCTCCGTTAGAGTAGCCTGCCTAATCGCGGCAGATCCCGGCGCATAAACTCACGCAATGGGGAGCATCCCGGAGGACTTGAAATGAATGCAACGGAACCGCAAGCAGCAGCGGTCGAGAGCATGGGTGGCTTCAGGCGCGAATTTGCCGCCATGCATGCCGCGACGCGACGCAACCCGGTCGTGGATCGCGTGCGGCGCCACGCGCGGCTGGATGCGCTGTTCGCGCTGGTGCATGACAACGCCGAGCGTTTCGTCGAGGCCATCGCCGCCGACTTCGGCCACCGTTCTGCACACGAGACGCGCCTGCTGGAACTCTTCCCCAGCCTGGAGGCGATCCGCCACACGCGCTCGCATTTCGCCGGCTGGATGAAGCCGCAACGCAAGTCGCCCTCGCTCTGGTTTCGCCCCGGTCGCGCGCGCATCGTCAGCCAGCCGCTGGGCGTTGTCGGCATCATCGTGCCGTGGAATTACCCGCTGTTCCTCGCCATCTCGCCCATGGCGGCGGCGCTGGCCGCCGGCAACCGCGTCATGGTCAAGATGTCGGAATTCACGCCGCGCACCGGCGAACTGCTGGCCGGCCTGGCCACGCGCTATTTCCCGCCCGAGGAGGTGGCCGTGGTGCTGGGCGATGCCACGGTCGGCGCCGATTTCGCCCGCCTGCCCTTCGACCACCTGCTGTTCACCGGCTCGACCAGGGTCGGCCACGACATCATGCGCATCGCCGCCGAGAACCTGACCCCGGTGACGCTGGAGCTCGGCGGCAAGTCGCCGGCCATCATCGGCGCCGACTATCCGCTGCACAAGGCCGCCGAGCGCATCGTCGTCGGCAAGCTGCTCAACGCCGGCCAGACCTGCATCGCGCCCGATTACGTGCTGTTGCCCGCCGGCCGCGAGCAGGCCTTCCTCGATGCGGCGCGGGCCGTGGTGGCGCGGTGCTGGCCGGAAATCGCCACGACACCCGACTACACGGCCATCGTCAATGAGCGCCATTACCGGCGCCTGCAGGACTACGTCGACGATGCCCTTGCACGCGGCGCGCGCATCGAACCCCTGTCGAACGCCGGGCCCGATGCCGCGCGCCGCCGCCTGCCGCCCTTGGCGCTGCTCGACGTGAGCGACGACATGCGCGTGATGCAGGACGAGATCTTCGGCCCGCTGCTGCCGGTGCTGCCCTGTCGGGACATCGAGGCCGCGATCGCCCATGTCAACGCCCATCCGCGGCCGCTGGCGCTTTACTACTTCGGCAACGACGCCGGGGAGCGCGACCGCGTGCTGGCGGAAACCGTCGCCGGCGGCGTCACGATCAATGACACGATCATGCACATCGCGCAGGAGGAACTGCCTTTCGGCGGCGTCGGCCCCAGCGGCATGGGGCAATACCACGGCATCGAGGGCTTTCGCACCTTCTCCAAGCAGAAGGCCGTTTTCTACCAGTCCGCGCTCAACGCCATGTCGCTGTTCAATCCGCCCTACGGCGGGCTGTTCGAGCGACTGACGAAATTTTTGATTCGCTGACGGCCATGCCGACCCGAGGGCAATTCATCAGGATCGGAAGCGGAGTCGGCTTGCTGCGGGTGCTTCCTGCCTCGGCCGATGCGCCAGCGGACGCGGAAACGGGCTGAGAAAGTCGGCGATGGCGGCACGGCAAATGCGTTGGCTGTTGAGTGGGGAACTGCTCGTCTACCTCGTGCTCTCGGCCTGGCTGGTCGGACGCGGCGGCTGGACCCCGCTTGCGGCGGGTGGGCTCGTACTGGGCTGCTTTCTCGGGCTGCGACTGTTCGTCACCGCGCTGACATTCATCCTCATGCGGGCGAATTCGGATCAGGTGCCGGGACAATTCCGGATCGGCCCCATCGGTGCGCTGCGCATGGCGTTCGAGGAATACGCCGGGCTGATCGTGCTGTTTTCAGTGATACAGCCCTACGAGGCCTTCTGGCTGGGGCCGGATCGCCTGGGCAAAGCGGCCGGCCGCCCGCCCTTGTTGCTGATCCATGGCTATCAGTGCAATCGTGGATTCTGGTTCTGGCTGCGACCGCGCCTGGAGGCCGCCGGCTGGATCGTTGCGACGCACAACCTGGAGCCCGTATGGGGCGGAATCGATGACTACTTGCAGGGCATCGAGCGGCGGATCGACGAGGTGCTGGCCGCGACGGGAGCGCAACAGGTGATTCTTGTTGGCCACAGCATGGGCGGACTGGTGCTGCGCGCCTATCTGCGCCGCTACGGCAGCGCAAAGGTGGCGCGTATCGTCACCCTCGGCTCGCCGCACCAGGGCACCCGCCTGGCGCCACTGGGTCTGGGCCGCAATGCCCGCCAGATGCGTCTTGACAGTCCCTGGCTGGCCGCGCTGGCGCCACCCGGCGCCGTGCCGCTGCCCTCGGGCTCGGTCTCGATTTTCAGTTGTCATGACAACTACGTTTTCCCGCAGCGCACCTGCTCGACACTGCAGGGCGCCGCCAACGTCATCGTCGGCGGAATCAGCCATCTGGCGATGGCATTCTCTCCGCTGGTGCTGGACAAGCTTCTGGAGGCGCTGGACAAGCCATGAAGGAATTTGATTACATCGTGGTCGGCGGCGGGTCGGGAGGCTGCGCCGTGGCCGGGCGGCTTTCGGAAGATCCGAAGCTCAGCGTGTGCCTGCTCGAAGCCGGTGGCAGTGACGACCAGATGCTGATCCGGGTGCCGTTCTGCACCGTCGTGATGCTGCCGACCCGGATCAACAACTGGGCCTTCGAAACCGTTCCCCAGCCTGGCCTCAACGGCAGGCGCGGCTACCAGCCGCGCGGCAAGGCGCTGGGTGGTTCGAGTTCGATCAACGCCATGGTGTACATGCGTGGCCATCCCTGGGACTACGACCACTGGGCCGCGCTGGGCAATCAGGGCTGGTCGTTCCGCGACGTTTTGCCCTACTTCAGGAAATCGGAAAACAACGAGGAGTTTGACGACGAGTATCACGGCCGCGGAGGGCCGTTGAACGTCGCGCGCCTGCGCTCGATGAATCCCTTCCAGGAAATCTATCTCGAGGCGGCGCGCCAGGCCGGATTCAAGCTGATCGACGATTTCAACGGTGCCGATCAGGAAGGCATCGGTATCCATCAGGTCACCCAGAAGGACGGCGAACGCTGGACTGCCGCGCGCGCCTACCTGACGCCGCATCTGGCGAGTCGCAGCAACCTGACGGTGGTTACCGGGGCACGGGCGCGGCGCATCCTGTTTTCCGGCAAGCGCGCCGGCGGAGTCGAGTTCCGGCGGGGAGGAGAAATCCATGCCTTCCGGGCGCGGCGCGAACTGATCCTCGCTGCCGGCGCCTTGCAAACACCGCAACTGCTGATGCTCTCCGGCATCGGCGCCGGTGCCGAGCTGCAAAAGTTCGGCATTCCTGTCATCCATGATTTGCCGGGTGTCGGCAAGAACCTGCAGGACCATCCGGACTACGTCTTCAATTACCGGGCCAGGTCGTTCGACCTTCTCGGAATTTCCCCGGGCGGTGCCATGCAACTGGTGAAGGGTATCGGCCGTTACCGGCGCGATCGCACCGGCATGATCGCTTCGAACGGGGCCGAAGGTGGCGGCTTCCTGCGGCGCTTTCCGGATTCGCCGGCGCCGGACTTCCAGCTGCATTTCGTCGTCGGCCTGCTCGACAACCATGTGCGCAGGCTGCACTGGGGGCACGGCTATTCCTGCCATGTCTGCCTGCTGCGGCCGAAGAGCGTCGGCACCGTCAGTCTGGGTAGCACCGATCCGGTGGCCGCCCCCATCATCGACCCGAGGTTTTTCGATCATCCGGACGATCTCGATGCGATGGTCGACGGCTTCAAACTGACCCGGAAAATCATGGACGCACCGGCCCTTGCCGGAATCCGCAGCAGCGAGATCTACACCGCGGGAATCGAGTCGGACGATGCCATCCGCGAGGAGCTGAGGAATCGTGCGGATGGCATCTATCATCCGGTCGGGACCTGCAAGATGGGGATCGACGCCATGGCCGTGGTCGATCCGCAGCTGCG